>JAYWHB010000356.1:0-3641 GCA_043777915.1 Deinococcales bacterium | reverse complement strand
ACCGCCACCGACACCATGACAAAATCTATAAGAACAACTGTTGCCACTAAACCCGAAACCCGAGTTACCCTCGAGCCTTGTCGTTTTGAAGGCAGCAAGAACGCTTGGAGTTTAACCAAAACCAAGCCAGAGAAAAAAAGTGGCGCATCGCTTTGATGCGCCACCCTCTTTTTGTTGGACTTTAATGCCCAAGGGTGGCTTTGCGAATACTCCGCAGGTCAGAAGCAGATTTTGCCCAACTGGTCAGGAGTTCCGAAACGCCCCAACCAATCAGGGGCAACAGCAATCCCCCAAAGAACGAAACAATAATTAAAGCCCATTGACCTAAGTTCGGCGAAAACTCAGTTTCGATTAGCAAAGAAGCAGGTAAGACTGACCCGACAAACAAATAAATCACCGAGAGAATCCTCAGCCAACGGGCGATGCTTTCAATGCCAGCCGTGGGATCACCCAGACGCATGGCTTGCCCTTTGCCACTCTTTTGCGGTTTGGAGTCAAGGGCGGTGCTGGCATCCATAATCTCGCCGCCCCATTCACCACTGGCGCTCGAGGGAACCATCACGGCTGTTTGGCTATTATCGGGTTTTAAGTTAATCGGTGCAGCATTGGGGTTGCCCCAATCATCACCACTATTTGAACGATTCCCAGAATTTTTGGCAAGGTCGGCAAATGGGTCTATCGGCGGTTTGGCTGTGACTGGTGCTGGGTTTGGAAAAACGGGGCTGGGTGGGGGAATCATGGCGGAGGCATTTAAGAATCCGGGGGTACTGCCCGATTTGGCTGGGTTTAATTCAGAATCTAAATCTGCCCATGAGTCTTTTTCTGGTTTTTGGGTAATCGCATCAGGTCCAACTTCAAAAGTTTGCTTTTCGGGCATCCAAGTGTTTGGCGGCGAGGCTGGTGTGGCATCCCAAGAATTGGCTGGAGGCGGGGTACTGTCCCAAGTTGAGGCGGGTGGTGTATCCCAAGCACTGGCTGGGCTGCTGACTGGAGCAGCTTGCCAAGGGGCAGCAACTGGAATTGGTTCTGGACTCAGGGCTTTAGGGGCTGGGAAGTCTGTGCCTGTGGCACTGGCTTTGGCTCGAGCAATCGCCCCTTTGACATTCTCAAAAAAGAACTTTAATTCGGCTAAATCAAAGCCTTTAATGCTGCCTTCAATCAGGCTCTCGGAAGGTGATTTAACGGTTAGTTCACCTGTTTTGGCGGTTTTAACATTAACGATTTCACGAAGTCGTCCGCGTTGTAAACGCGAGTCTTCCAAGTACATCAATTCTCGAGCCGTGATAATCAAGGCTTTACCACCCTGACCATCAAGCCGTGTTTCGATGTCCTCGAGTTGAATTCCGGCTTCACGTAAGACTTGATCAATCATGATGGACTCCCCATACGATTCTTAGGTTTACTAACATAAGTACAGTATAGCCCCAAAACATGGGTTACAATCCAGTGTGACACTTTTACTGGCTCATCGGGGTGCAAATCGGGTGCATTTGGAGAACACCATGCCCGCGTTTATTGCGGCGCTAACTGCTGGACTGCATGGTATCGAACTGGATGTACAACGCACTAAAGACGGCGTTTTGGTCGTGCATCACGATTTTCATTTACCTGATGGTCGTTTGATTGCAGCCCTTGACTTTAATGAATTACGTCTACCAGAGCCGTACACAGTCCCAAAACTCGAGGAAGTGCTGATGTGGGCAAAACAGTCTGGGGCATATCTCAACATCGAAATTAAACTCGAGACTTTTACCACCGATGGACGCGAAAAAGAAGTGGCTGCCTTGGTCGAACGAAGTGGGATTGGCAATCAAATCATCATCTCGAGTTTTAATCCAGTCTCTTTATGGCGAATCAAACGCCTTGCTCCAGCCCTAGCGACCGCCCTGCTTTTTTACAACACCAAAAAGAATTGGTTACTTGACTACGGTTACTTAGCCCCTTTTTTGGGAATTAGCGCCATTCATCCGCATCACAGTCAAGTCAGCTTAGACATGGTGTTGATGGCACACCGTATGGGTTGGAAAGTCAATGTTTGGACGGTCAACGAACCCGAAATCGTGGCTAAATTGCTCACCTTGGGTGTGGACGGAATCATTGGCGATGTTCCAAATGTTCTGCTCGAGCGCCATGACACGCGGTAGGCACAAAATTTATTTGGGCATGGCGGCGGGTGTCGGTAAAACCATGCGGGCATTAAACGAAATCCGCGATTTACGCACCGACGGACTGGATGCAATTATTGGTTTGCTCGAGACCCATAAACGCAAAGACACCGTAGCCGCCGCCCAAGACCTACCGCTTTTTCCTCGGCTCGAGATTTTATATAAGGGTACAACCCAGACCGAACTCGATGTCGCGGGGATTCTCGAGCGCCGTCCTGAATGGGTGATGGTGGACGAATTGGCGCACAGCAATGTGCCAAATTCTAAGCACCCAAAACGCTATATGGATGTTGAAGAATTGCTTGAAGCTGGAATTAATGTCATCAGCACCTTAAATATCCAGCATTTAGAAAGCCTGAACGATGAAGTCGCCCGTCTGACTTCGGTGCGGGTACGTGAGCGCGTGCCAGACCAAGTGGTGCTTGAAGCCGACGAAGTGGTGATTGTGGATATTTCACCCGAGGCACTGCGCGACCGTCTTGGGGCTGGAAAAATCTATGCTAAGGAAAAAATTGACCAAGCCCTGACCAGTTTTTTTACGGTTGAAAATCTGGCGGTGCTGCGTGAATTAGCCTTGCGGCGCACTGCCGATGTGGTCGAAGAAGAACCGATTAACCCAGCCGAAATTTTAGGGCGTGGGGTCAAAGAACGGATTGTGGTGGCTGTACGTGCCGAACAACACGATGCTCGCTTGATTCGCCGTGGGGCGCGGGTAGTGCAGCGCTTCAGAGGCGATTTATTGGTGGTGCATATTAAAAACCGTGCTTATAAACAAGCCGAATTTGAGGTGCTGAACGAACTCGAGAATTTGGCTCGAGAATTTAAGGCAACTTGGACAGTGCTGGACGGCACAGACACCGCCTCGAGTCTGGTGGCGTACTTAAAAGCCGAACACGCCACCCAAATTATTATTGGCGAATCGCACCGCTCGAGATGGAAAGAAATTGTTTCGGGTTCGGTGGTTCTCGAGATTTTGCGCCGAAGCACAGGCATAGATGTTTATATTATTGCCGATGATTGACTTGATTCCTAAATGGCTTTATGTTATGCTTTTAGCGTAAAAGAGGTGAAAGAATGCCAATCACGACCATAGATTTAGCTGCCGATTACATCCTTGATTTTGCTCATGAATACCAAGCCTTTATCAGTAACTTAAAATTGCAGAAACTTCTTTACTACGCCCAAGCATGGCATTTGGCACTCAAAGGTCAACCACTTTTTGTGGCACGATTCGAGGCATGGATTCACGGACCTGTCAACCCAGAGATGTATCAAAAATATAAGGCTTATGGCTATAAAAACATTGATGCAGATGTCAAAAAGCCAATTTTTGATACAACCACAGAAGCCTTTATGCAGGAATTGCTCGAGGAGTATTTTCCGCTTGATGCCTATGAACTTGAGCGTTTAACCCATCAAGAAGCCCCTTGGATTGAAGCCCGAAATGGTCTCAGTGCCGCCCAGCCATCTCATGCG
>JAYWHB010000355.1:0-10215 GCA_043777915.1 Deinococcales bacterium | reverse complement strand
GTATTTTAATGCGACTATGGCGAAGGCTTTTAAGTGGAAATTTCGGGGTTTCAAGCGTGATGTTTGAATTACTCTTTAAGCGTTATTGGTACTAGGGTCTTTGGCTTTACGCTGCAAACAGTCAAATTTTGAGAAAAAGGCGAGAAAAAACCAACAGGTGTAGCCAGAAATTTATTACGGATTGCACAATAGAACCTTCGAGCTATTTTGGATTCTCTGCACCAACTTTAACCCTGAAGTTCGAGCCTCGACTTTTGCTTTCTACTCAGGAATTTCTAGTTTTACTACTGAGACTTTTGATAGGTGATGCAGTAGTGCCAAGATTTGTGAACTAATCACGTTTTTATTGTACTCGAGAAGATGTTGTTAGGAGTTGTCTTGAATCTTGTGACTTAATACTCAAGTTCTGAACGATTAGTCTTAAAACAAGGTGCAAGCTGGTAGCAATGAAATCCTTGCGGTAAGGGATGAACTTGAAGCAACAGTATTGATTTTGAGACGACTTGACCTTTTATAAACACGCTTTTAGATGCCAAACGAGTTCTATAGGGCAGAATCATTCCACTTGACTACCAGAAGTTATTTTAGACATATCAAAAACAATTCTTTTTACGCCTATCAAATCGCTGTTTGCTCGAGCCAAATAATCCCGTATCAAATTGCAGTTTAGACTTCTCAAGTAGCGTGTTTTAGAGTATCACGATTTACTTTCTTGACTGGCAAACTTTTGGTTTCATTCGTTCCATGTTGTGTTCCTACTCTAAATTGCCCTTGCGCTTTTTGGCGGTGTCTGCTATTCTTCTTCGGCTTGGAGTGTGTTGGCTTAAGTATGGCATCGTCCATCGCCAAGACCAGAATTAGCGTCTATGCGAACTTCTCGAGCGGAGGAAAAATGGGTAAGTTAAAGACCAGAAAAGTTGCAACCAGCCGCATTAAAATCAGTGGCACAGGTAAAGCAATGGCATGGAAAGCTGGTAAGCGTCATTTGTCGTACCATAAAAGCGGCGATGAGATTCGTGGCAAAGGCAAAGCCTATGTGCTTGCAGATGCCGATCAGGAACGTGTGCTTCGCATGATTCCTTATGGGAGCAAATAATGCCACGCGCAAAGACCGGTATTATCCGTCGTCGTCGTCACAAAGTTATCCTCAAACGCGCCAAAGGATTCTGGGGTAGCCGTTCAAAAAACTACAAGAACGCTTCACAGACCTTGCTTAACGCCGCCACGTATTCTTACCGTGACCGTCGTAACAAAAAGCGTGATTTTCGTCGTTTATGGATTCAACGTATCAATGCTGCCACTCGTTTGCACGGCATGAGTTACAGTGTTTTTATCAACGGACTGAAAAAAGCCAATATCGAAGTAGACCGCAAGATGCTGGCGGATATTGCCGTGCGTGAACCAGCCGCTTTTGAACAATTGGTTACGGCTGCTAAACAAGCACAAGCGTAAAATATCAAACCAAGGGCGCTCGAGATTTCTCGAGTGCTTTTTTGTTATGCTCTGTCCTTGTGCCTGTCGTGCAATTAACCAGCCGTAACCAAGAAGTCAAACCCGAAGCGATGCTCGAGGGGTTTGTGCCGCCAGCGCGTTTTGCCAAGGTACGTTTTAACAATTACAATCCCAATGTGGCGTTCCCGAGCCAAGCGGCAGTTCGCTCGAGGCTCGAGGCTTTTTTGAGCCGTAACGAAACCACAAAAAGTTTTCTAGGGCTTTTCAAAAAATCAATTTCATCCCCAAGTCTGTACTTAGATGGCGGCTTTGGGGTCGGTAAAACCCATTTACTCGCCGCTACATGGCATGAATTTAACGGCACAAAGTTTTTTTTAAGTTTTGCTGAACTAACTTTTGCAATCGGCGCTTTTGGCATGGCAAAAGCCGTACAAGCCTTTGCCCAAGCCAAATTACTCTGCATAGATGAATTTGAACTCGATGATGTTGGCAATACACTGGTCGTCTCGAGATTTTTAGGTGAACTGATTCCGCGTGGAATTCGGGTGGTCACGACCAGCAACACCCTGCCTGAGCAATTGGGCGAAGGGCGATTTAATGCCGATGATTTCAAACGAGAAATTCAAGGCATCGCTGACCGCTTTGAATCACACCGCATTGATGGCGCAGATTATCGGCACAGAGCGGGTTTGATTGCGCCTGAACCCTGCTCGAGTTTGCAGTTAAAAAATGCTTTCGAGAATGCGACAGGCAATGTTGCCTATGAAACCTTCACGGATTTATTGGCGCACTTAGCACGACTGCACCCGATTCGGTTTAATCATTTGCTCGAGGGCTTAAATGCAGTTTTTCTCGAGAATTTAAGCCAAATAGAAAAACAAGATGATGCGCTGCGTTTTGTGCATTTTGTGGACAAACTCTATGACCGAGAAATTCGCTTGAGTCTGTCTGGTGTGCCGCTCGAGGAACTATTTCCGCAAAGTTATAGATTTGGTGGTTACGCCAAAAAATACGCACGGTGTTTATCTAGGCTCGGCGAGTTGATGCGTGAATCGGCGCTGGAACGTTCAAGTCATTAAGTGCGTATTGAAAGTAATATGGGCTTAAAATTACTTGCCGCTTTTTTTGAATTTTGTTTTCGTAACAGTAGTTATTCTTCGCTCGAGAAGGAGTTATGTTCAAGTCAGACAGCATTGCGGGATTGGGTCAAAATAGATTCGGTTCAAACCGATGCAAAATTGATTCGGTATTTACATGGGCAACGCCAAAGTTTACGTGGGTTAAAAATGTGGTTACTTTTGAGCAATCAAAATGTTCAGGGAGCAACATATCCCGCCCCTAGCGAATTACATGGGGAATCACTAAAAAGTGCGTGTTTACTGCATCTCGAGGAAGCGCTTGTTTTATTTGAACAAATCCGAGCTTGGCTTCCATTGATGCAAGGTGAAAAATTTATGGTTTCTCATATGATGCTTTCAGTTCGAGCGCATATCACATTACGTTTTGGGGCATTTATTATTTTAAAACGGCAACTCGAGTCGTTTAATCGCCAAAAATAAAATACTTGTCACACCCAAGACACCCTTTTTTCATGGCTCGAGTGTTAGCCTGTTGATATGGCTGATGGCGTAGATTTGGTTCATGGTGCATCGGTGCGCCTTAAAAGCAGTTTAGAACGGGTTCTGATTGGTCAGACCGAAGTCGTGGAGAACTTGATTGCCGTGGCTCTGGCGGGTGGTCATGCGCTCTTAGAGGGCGTACCGGGCTTAGGTAAGACCCTTCTGGCTTCGAGTTTCTCGAGGGCGGCAAATTTAGAGTACCGTCGGGTGCAATTTACGCCGGATTTAATGCCAGCCGATATTACTGGCACGCAAATTATTGAGTCTGGTTCGGGGCGGCTCGAGTACCGTTTTGTGCGTGGTCCAATTTTCGCTCAAGTCTTACTGGCAGACGAAATTAACCGCGCCACCCCTAAAACCCAGTCGGCACTTTTAGAAGCCATGCAGGAAGGGGCGGTCACGATAGCAGGTGAACGTCATGAACTTCCCAAGCCTTTCTTGGTGATTGCCACCCAAAACCCACTCGAGATGGAAGGCACATACCCGCTTCCCGAAGCGCAGCTAGATAGGTTCTTGGCTCGACTCGAATTTAAGCGCCCAAGTCCTGAAACCCTCAAACGAATTCTCGAGGCGGGCGAACCCAGTGTGCCTCAACCCGCCCTTGAACTCGAGCAGCTACAGGCTTTACGAGCCGTGGTGCGCGATGTGCCAGTCTCTCAACCAATGCTCGAATATATTGTGCAACTGGTCGAAGCCACCCACACTGATGCTCGAGTGCGTTATGGTTTGTCGCCGCGTGGAGCGCAGGCACTTCTGGGAATGGCTCGGGCGTTTGCGCTCTTAAATGCCCGTCCGTTTGTCTCTAAAGAAGATGTGATTCGGGCTTTACCGCTTGTTGCCAACCACCGCATGATGTTGTCATTTGAAGCCGAACTCGAGGGCGTGCTGGTTAAGGATATTCTCGAGAAGGTCTTGGCATCTGTGAAGGCTTAAGATGCAATTACGCGGCTATCGCCTAGCATCTCGAGCGCTGGCATCTGGCGCGGGTGAACGCCGTTCTAACTTTGCGGGTTCTGGTGGAGAATTCTTAGAGCATCGGATTTACGAACCCGGCGACGAACCACGTTTTATAGATTGGAATGTCTATGCCCGCAGTGGCAAGTTGTTTGTGCGGCGTTTTGCCGCCGAACGCGCCACACGGGTTTATGCAGTGCTGGACACCAGTGCTTCGATGTTGTCTAAACTCGAGGTGGCAAAAAGTGCCTTGGCGTTTGCCAAACCATTTGCACGTTTAGACCGTTGGTTTGAGCGCTCTGTCCCAGATTTGCATTCTGGCTTAGCAAGGCTGGCGCTCGAGAAACCGGGTTTGGTCTTGCTGGCTTCGGACGGTCTCGAGCCACTGTCGGGTATTCGCACAGGTCTAACCGCACTCACCGCAAGAGGTTTTGATTTGTCGTGGTTGCAGATTTTATCTCCCGACGACCTTGACCCGCCAACAGGTGCATGGCGAATTCAGGATGCCGAAGGTACTGGCTCACTCGAGGTAGACGATGTGGCGCGTCGGCGTTATTTGGAGCGCTTAAACGCCCATCTCGAGGGCTTAGCTGGGTTGACCAGAACCCTAGGCTTGCGACTTTCAAGACTCGATTCAGCCATGCCAACTGATATTTTTACAGCCTTGCGCCGAGCCAGAATGCTCGAGCGAGGAGCTTAAAGGAGGCAAAAGGCAAAAGGCGAAAGGCAAAAGTTAAACCTTCGCCCTTTGCCTTTTGTGCTTCGCCTTTTTTCACCTGATTGTCACGATTGTCCCGCGTTGGCTTGCTACACTAAAGGCGAGTGTTTTGTGATACGCCGCTTGGTAGTCTTGTTGCGCCTATGGGAGTGAATCAATTGTGAGCCAGTCTGTTGCTAAAAATGTGGTGGTAAAAAGTCCTTTGAATCTGCGCCAATTTATGCCGTTGTTTGGTCTGACAGCCCTTGGTTTAGCTTGGGGTGGTTTTGAGTTGTATCACACCGACCGTGTTTTACCGGGCGTGACTGCGGCTGGGGTTGCAGTGGGTGGTTTAACCCAACCCGAAGCGGTAGAAGCCTTGCGTGTTGCTAAATTAGCCGTGCCAGTGGTGGCGGTGCAAGCGGGAGACCAAACCATGCGGGTACAGGCTGCCGAGTTGGGCTGGCGACTTGATTTTGATGGAATGGCGCAAAGTGCATTGCAAATCGGACGTGATGGCGAATTTTTTGACAATTTAGCCAAGCGCTTCACTGGCAATAAAAGTCTGCCATTGGCTGCCAAAGTTGACCCTAAAACCTTTAGAAATAGGCTCTCGAGTCTGGCTGCACCTTTTGCGGTTGCCCCCAAAGACGCAGCACTGGTTCTAACTCAAAATAAGTATGTCATCCGTGAAGACAAAGATGGTCAGGGTGTGGATTTTGAAAATGCGGTCAAAGCCTTTGCAGCCAATCCTTTGCTTCAAAATCTCGAGTTAAATATCACTGATGTTCCAGCCACCATACAAGCCGATTCTTTGAGCGACTTAGCAAACCAAGCCAATAGTATTTTGCGTCCGCTTAAACTGGCTTATCCAACGCCTAACACTGGTCTGGGGCTATCAAAAACCCTGAGCGTTGCCGAGGTTGCCAATTTGTTCTTTGTTGAAAAAACAGGTTTGCGTTTGGACGATAAAGCCATCGGTGAAACCTTGAGTTTGGTCTCGAGTCGTTTCGACCAAACCCCTCAAGATGCACGATACAACCGCCAAGGTGCAAATTTGGTACGTCAAGCCTCAAAAGATGGGTATGCCCTAAACATGATAGAAGCTAAAAAAGTCTTAGCTGAGGCAATCCTTGACCCGAACTTGCCCGAGGTGCAATTGCCTGTTGCCATTACCAAGCCCAAAGTCAGTACCGAGTCTATCCCAGACCCAAAAACCCTAACACTCCTGTCCTCGAGTACCACCAACTATTATGGCTCGAGCCGTGAGCGTGTGACCAATGCTGCCGTGGCTGCCCGTAAACTCGATGGTTATGTTGTTCCAGCCGGCGAGAACTTTAGTTTTAATGGGGCGGTGGGCGATATTAGCCCCGAAACTGGTTTTGTTGAAGGGTTGATTATTAGCGGTGGGCGTACCGTTAAAGGCGTTGGTGGTGGGGTTTGCCAAGCCAGTACAACCGCTTTTGCTGCCCTGTACCGAGCGGGTTTACCAATTGTTGAACGTAACCAACACAGTTATAAAGTGGTTTGGTACAACGATGTTCTGGGTTTGGATGCGGCTGTGTATTACCCAAGTTTGGATCTGAAAATGCGAAATAACACCCTTGGTCCAATTGTGGTGCGTGCCACCACGGTTGGTGCAAGCATGACGGTGCAGTTGTACGGCGTGTCTGACGGGCGCAAAGTGGCGGTTTCTAAAGCCAGAGTTTTACGGCGTACACCGCACCCGCCAGCCAAAACGGTTTTTAACTCGAGATTACCGGCTGGAGTTCGTAAACAAGTAGATTATGCGGTGGACGGATATAATGTGAATGTCACCCGAACCATCAATGGGCAGTCCGAGAGCCTCTACACCGCCTACCGTCCTTGGCAAGCCGTCTTTGAAGTTGGACCGACCTTTCGTCCTCGAGTCCCAACCAATGCTCCCCGAAGCAACACCAGCACAGTCAAACCTGCCAATGCAGTTCGCTAAAAAATCGTATACTAAAATATGTCCAAAACATATTGTGCTGCCGTTCGCTCAGGTCAGCTTCATGCAGTATCACGACCTCGAGTACGGCTTTTTAATCACCGATGATAACTTATTGTTTGAACGGTTGATTCTCGAGATTAACCAAGCGGGTTTGTCATGGGAAATCATCCTTAAAAAACGCCAAGGTTTTAGAGCCGCTTATGCCAATTTTGTCCTCGAGCAAGTAGCAGCTTTTACACTCGAGGACGAAATTCGCTTGTTGTCGGATACGGGAATTATTCGCAATAAACTAAAAGTCAAAGCCGCTATAGAAAATGCCAAACGAATTCTTAGGTTACAGCATCAATATGGTTCATTTAGTATTTGGCTCGAGCGACACAGGGGTTTAGACTTACCCGAGTGGAAAAAGCTCTTTAAGCAAACCTTTGTTTTTACGGGTGGCGAAATTGTGAATGAGTTTTTGGTCAGCCTTGGTTATCTGGGCGGCGCTCATGATTCGGATTGCTTTGTTGGTCAGCAACTCAAAAAATAATTTCCTCTCGAGTGTCACTTTTGTTTTTCATAAGCAGCCAGCAAAATCTGACTGGTGTGCAGCACTTGCACATCCACATTGTATTTGCGCGTCCCAGCCTCGAGTTGCAATAAACAACCCGGATTTTCAACGCTCAGCACTTGCGCCCCGCTTTCACGCACCCGTTCCATCTTGCCCTCGAGAATTTTATAGCTCACATCTGGGTGGGTGATGTTATAAATCCCAGCACTGCCACAACAATCACTGGCATTCTCGAGTTCACGGTATTCCACAAGTGGATTTTGCTTTAATAAATCCCGTGGTTGGGTGCTGCACCCCTGTCCGTGGCAAAGGTGACAAGCGTCTTGATAGGTGACGGTCATTTCGGGCGCGTCAGCTTGAGGAAGTTCGCGGATACCGTGCTTTTTCAGGAATTCCGAAATTCCAAAACTCCTACTCGAGAATCGCGCCGCTTTAGCTGCGTACTTTGGGTCATCTTTGAACATTTTGGC
Organism: Deinococcales bacterium; assembly: GCA_043777915.1. Taxonomy (GTDB): domain Bacteria; phylum Deinococcota; class Deinococci; order Deinococcales; family JAAFIG01; genus JAAFIG01. Next base: position 2,498 of record JAYWHB010000355.1, on the reverse strand, counting down.
ATATTTTTTAAGTTCTGCGCCGCACCCAGCGCAATCAGTAATAATTGCGTCCACCTCGAGTAAATCGTACATGTCCAAATTGCGCTTGACCACTTGGTCAAAACCAGTGCGGTCGCCTTCTTCGATATGGGGCGCACCGCAACAGGTTGTTTCGCGTGGTGTGACGACTTCAAAACCATTTAGGGTCAGCACTTTAACTGTGGCACTCGAGGCTTCACTAAAAAAAGCATTCATTAAGCAGCCCAAGAAAAATGCTACCCGTCCACGCTGCTCGCCGATGGCTGGTGTAATAGGGGAGAGGGTGGTGCGAATCGAAGGTGCGACTTTGGCGGGCAGGATATTCTCGAGTTCGGCTAGTTTCTTGCCCACATTTCCAAATTTCTCGAGGATTTTGCTGCTACGAACCCATTTTTGTAATCCAAGCCCTTGATAGGTTCGCACTCCAAAATTCATCACATCCCAAGCCCAAGGGTACTTAAAAGGCTCGAGAATCGCGGCAATTTGCCAAGATGGTGGTTTACCTTTTTGCAGCGCCACCCTTGTTTCTACTGCCATCTCACCGGGTTTGACTCCACTTGGGCAAACAGTTTGGCAAGCCCGGCAATCCAGACAATCATAAGCAGCTTCGAGAACCATTTCATAATCCTTGGTTAAGCCTTCGGCGGCGGCACGATATAACATCACTCGCCCTCGTGGACTCTGAATTTCTTCGCCCGTCAACTGATAGGTCGGACAAGCTGATAAACAAACGCCACACTGAACACAAATGTCAGAACCAGCCATCAAACCACTCGCGCCATCAAAAAATTGCTCCATTGTAATCGGGTCTCGAGTCGGCGCAGTCATACCTTTGATTGTATGGGTTTTGGCTGGTTAGAACAGTGTGTTCTGTCTAGTTCGGTCAAACTCGAGGCTTGCGCTTTTGTGGTGAGATTACTTTGGATGTTTTAGCTAAACCCGCCTGAAGCCAAGGCTCGAGGCAAGAAAAATTCCACCTCGAGCCAACCGAGATGGGGTTCAAAGCATAATTTTTTAGCGCGGCATAGGCACAAGCCAACGCGCATTTTCGATGCTCGAGAGTTGCGGAATAGTGATAATGAGTTGCTTGATTTTTGGGTCTGCAATGTCCAAAAAAACCGCACCCTCAGAAGTTGCCAAGCAACGCAAACGAACAGTTACATTTGGGGCAACCGTTTCGGTCATGGTACTGCACTTGGTACTCGAGCCAAACATGACTTTGTAGGCTTTATCGTTATTGTCTACGACACTGACTAAATCTGTGAGGTTATAACGCATGACTACAGGAGTGCTTTTTTGATTAGTGAAATCCAAAGCAAAAGCCACTGACCCACCACGCTGAGTGCTGTAGCGAACGTCTTTGAGGGTTAGGGAATTGCCTTGTTGTACCCAAGGGTTATTGACCTCGAGAACTGTGTCGTTTGGTGTTTCTCTGTTTGGGTTTCGCTGACGTGTCAAGAGACCAAATGTACTAAAAGAATTATCAGTGTATACTTGTTCTAGCCGTAATAAATCGGAATTAGGCAAGTATCGTAATCGTATAACTACGCTGAGACAATTCCCGGATTCTACTATTCTGGTGAAAACAAGAGCATCACCTTCATTTGGAAGTCGTATCCATGAACCTTTGCATACTGGATCTCTTGAATCAGCATAAGTATGAGTAAAAGAAGCTGCTGTTGTCCCTACCTCTTTGATGTTAAAAACCAATTTAATATTTCCCCAAATATTGCCAAATTTCGAGGTATCTTTATAATCGTCAGTACCCGTCCAACCAACTCCAGACCACTCAGAATTGTTTATCTTTTTTAATGCCACTTCTGCATTCTGGTCATCTATTTTGATGAGATTGTTTTCAAAAAGGATATTCAAAGAATCATTATGTACTGGATTTAATGTTCCATTTGAATAATTATTTGCACATTGGTTGTTACTATTAATACGCATATTGGTAAAGCAGTCATTACGGTAAATTGATTTACCATTGTATAAAATTTCAAATCCAAAACCCACCTCACCACCATCATCATCTAAAGTGTACTGGAAAACATTTTTGCCATTTTTGATAAAACTTCCAATTTCAATAATTTGCGAACTGATTGAATTGTAGTGCTTGCCAACAAAACCACCGTTGACAAAAAACTTCAAATCATTATCGGCATAAAATGCTCGAATTTTTAGGTTTGGCGTGTTGCTCTGTGCTAAAGTCGCCGTCCAAATTGCGCCAATTAAAAGTAATGCTATTCCGAACCATATTTTCATACTTCCCCTTTTACTTCCCGAGATGTGAGGCATTGGTCGGAATGCTTCCCGCCTGAGCCTACCATAACCCTAGCTTAACTTAAAATGACATAAAACGCATTCAATAATCAAGGTTTTTCGCTCACCATGCACTTGTGACCGAAGCCCCTTTCTTTGCTGTGCTGCGAATGCGGATTCGCAAAGCACGACTTGCGAAGGGTATTCGCCAAGAAGATTTA
>JAYWHB010000354.1:0-3649 GCA_043777915.1 Deinococcales bacterium | reverse complement strand
ATGTGGTTTTGAACAGTCAAGACGAAAAGACGCTCGAGAAATCATTGCGGGTGCTTAAACCTGGTGGCAAGCTGATTTCAATCTCTGGTCCACCCGATCCCGATTTTGCCAAAGAAAATGGTTTGCCTTGGTTTTTGAAACTGGTCATGCGACTTTTGAGCTTTGGTGTTCGGAGAAAAGCTAAGCATCTTCAGGTGCATTATTCTTTTCTTTTTATGCGGGCAAATGGAAAGCAATTGCAGGAAATTACTTCTCTTATTGATTCCGGTGTTATACGACCTGTTATGGACAAGGTATTTTTGTTTGAAAAAACCAATGAAGCGATGGCTTATGTCGAAACTGGACGCGCAAAAGGCAAGGTTGTCATCAAGTTGAGATAAAAGGGTCTACCGTAAACTAAAATAAAAAGTATTGCCCAACACTTTAGCATGGCATATTGGACGTGAATTTCAAGACAGCATTGCCCTTGACAAACGCTCATAACTCGAGCCAAAATACCCTAAACCCGAGTAAATCAGTAGGATTTATCGGATTAGGAGAACTATGAACCATAAAAACACCGTTCTAACCATCATCAGCGCTTCTCTAATCATCGGTGTTGCCAATGCCGATAGCCCAGCCGTGGTTAAAAACTATTTACTCGAGCGAGTCGCAGTTCAAAAAAATAGTACCAACGCGATGAAAAATGCAGCCCAACGTTATTTGGACTTAGCCAAAGCCCAAAATTTTGATTACAACAAACTGGCTGGTCTTGGTGCAGCCACCCGCAATGCCCTGCGCGATGCCAGAAATGCTTGGTCAAATGCCAGTCCAGCGTATGAAAGTGTCGAAGGAATCGTGGCGGGTGTGGAAATGCTAGCGAGTTTTGACCTGAACCTAGATGCAGGTGCAAGTGCCGCCGATGGTGGCGATGCAGTGGTCGAATTTGACCTGAAACTGGCAGACGGCACAGTTCTGGCTAAACCCGGTAATGCCTTTGGAGTTGCCGAGGCAACGCTTTGGGGAACAGACAAGGGGTACTCGAGTGGCGTAAAGTTTGACCTTGATAACAATGGCAAAATAGATTTTGGCGACCAGCTTCCCAATGCCTATGTGCTATTCGCGGCGGCAGCTAAACTCGATGAACTGACGGTGCAGTTGCTCGAGACCGCCAAAAAATGGAATCCAACCACCAGCGACGTTTTTGGAGCATTGGTGGCAAATGTTCCAACGGCTTCCAGCGTCTTTATTGAACGTTGGAAAACCAGTCGGTTTGTATTGGGCGAAAAAAGCACTCAACGCGATTTTAATGTTATCTCGAGCCTGAATGACTTAACCCAGAATGTCAGCAGTTGGCAAAACCTTTACAAAGGCGTTTCGAGTGCGGTTAAAGCCAAGAATGCCAGTTTGGACACCGAGATTAACGCAGGTTTAAGCGGCTTAAAGGCTTGGGCGCAGAAACTCGAGGCTCAGGAAAAAACACGGCGTTTTAGTCCAGAACAAGCCGAAGCCATTGGTAAAGAAGGCGAAAACCGCGCCACCGCAATTACGGGTCGAATCTCACAAGCCGCCGCGCTGCTTGGCGTGAAGTTATAAACATGAAACATATCTTGGTTATTTTTATTGCGCTGTTCTCGAGTTTTGCCTTGGCGACCACCGAACCCAGTGCGGCTGCCGAAATTGTTCGAGCCAGTTTAACTTCGGCGCAAACCGAACTGGTTTTTGATGTCGAAAATGCGCGAAATCTGGTTCTAACTGCCCAAATTGCTTACCGCAATGGCAACCTCGGTACAGCCAATTTCTCGGGCTTAGAACAAGCTGTAAAAGAAGCGAACCCAAAAACTTTTGCTCGGCTGGCGGCTCAAATCTGGACTGGGATTTTGGGGACAAGTTATCAAAAACTCGAGCAGAGCCTCAAAAATAACGACCTACAAGCCGCCAAGACATGGTTGCTGGTAAGAGAATACCGCCGTGCCACGCGCTTTAATCCACCCGAAGCCGAGGCAACACTGGCACTCGAGAATCCGAATAATGACCCCCAAAGCCGATTACTGGCTGTCCAAGCCGATTTACTCGGCACATACCAAGCACGGTTATCCGAAGCGCTGCTCGAGTTAGAACAGCATTTAGAACGAAACTTTGCTGTCCTGGCGGTACAAAATGCAGCTTTGACACAAGGCTACTTTGGTATTTTGACAACCCAATACCCCAAAGAAAAACTGCCACAAATCAAAACCGCCCTCTCGAGCTTGGTGGCTATGCCCAATGCCCAAAATTTGGTGCTGGTGCAAAATTTACTACAAGGCTGGCGGGCTGCGCCACTGTCCGACACCGAACGCAATAAACGCTCGGCTCAGGTGCTGCGTTTTCTGGGGCTTGTTCCTGTCGAGTACGCCCGTGGTGTCCGCACCGAAAACGGGATAACTCGAGTGACACTTGACCTAGAAATTGCCGAAGCCACCGCTTTCTGGCAAGGCGCAAATGCGGCTTTTAGCGATTTAGAACCTTTGCTGGCGCAGCGCGACCCAAGCAACACCCAATTGGCTCGAGTCGGCTTAAATACACTTGGTTCACAGTTGCGATTGGCTACGCAGCAAAAACCTGTGCCACTGAACATGCTGCAAAATCAGGTTCAAGCCACCACGCTTGTACTCGAGCCACTGATTCCCATCGAATGGCGCAAAGCCGCACCAGATGCTGACCTTGATGTCATCCGCGAACACCTCGGGCAACTCGAGACTGCGTTGCGCCAAGGGGCATATGACCAAGCCGAAAATGCGCGGGTCAGTGCCTATGCGATTTTAGAAAGTGGTGTCGAGGCGCGAATCAAGTTTTTCCAACCACAACTGGCTTCGGAAATCGAAATGCTGTTCTGGAACGGTTCAAATCCGCTTGGATTAGCCAAAATTATTCGAGAACGCGCCCCACTCGAGGAACTCCGCAACACACGCCGAGAACTGCTGGTCAAACTGGTACAAGCCACCAAAATTGTCGGTACGGATTCCTCGCCAGCCGCCACTTTTATCAATGCCCTAGTGATTGTTTTTCGTGAAGGACTCGAGGCGGTGCTGATTCTGGCAGCCTTGTTGGGCAGCCTCAAACGCCCCGAAGTACGGCATTTACGCCGTCCGCTATGGATTGGTGCAGTCGTAGCCTTATTTGCCAGTGGCGTTACTTTTTTAATCATGCGTGGCATTGTCAATGCTTTTGCAGTGTTTGGCGAACGGCTCGAGGCGGTGGTCAGTTTAATTGCGATTGTGGTGCTTTTAATCATCATGAATTGGTTTTTCCATAACATTTACTGGAATGACCGCTTGGCAAGTTTCCATAAACAAAAGCATTCGCTGATGGGCGTGGTCACGGGGCAAGCCCTTGGTTTATTTATACTGGGTTTTACCGCCATGTACCGCGAGGGTTTTGAAACCGCGTTATTTTTACAGTCCTTGGTGTTGCAATCCGGACTCTCGAGTGTGCTGTCTGGAACAGCCGTTGCACTGGTTGGTGTGAGCATCATCGGGGTGCTGGTTTTTGCACTGCAAACCAAATTACCCCATAAAAAAATGCTGGTTTTTACAGGTGTTTTAATTTGCGCGGTGCTGTGGATTATGGTTGGCAATACCGTGCGAATTTGGCAAGTGGTTGGTTGGCTACCAATTCATGCGATTGGCAA
>JAYWHB010000353.1:0-3653 GCA_043777915.1 Deinococcales bacterium | reverse complement strand
ATCCCGAGATGAAATCCAAGCCCGTCTTGAGCAAGCTGGGGCAAGGGTCACGGGCAGCGTCACCAAAAAAACAAGCTACTTGTTGGCAGGGGAGAGCGCTGGTTCTAAACTCGAGAAAGCCAATGAACTTGGGGTTAAAGTCTTATCCGAAACCGACCTTGAAGCGCTGTTGCTTGAGAAAGGTGTGGCATGAGCGCACCAGATTACTGGGAAAAAGCCAAAAAAGAACTTGGTAAAGCTGATCCAGTCATGAAAAAAATTATGGGATTGTACAAAGGCGAAGCCATGCAGCGCCGCAACGATGCTTTTTATACTTTAATGCGAGCCATTGTCGGGCAGCAAATCAGTGTGGCGGCTGCTGATTCAATTTTTAAGCGCCTCGAGACTGGGATTGGTGGTATGACGGTGCAGAATGTGGCAGTAAAAACCCCCGAGGAGTTTAGAGAATTTGGTTTGACCCGCCAAAAAAGTTTGTATGTCACCGATTTAACACGGTATTTTCTCGAGACCAACCCGACCCGAGAAAAATGGGACTCCATGACCGACGAAGAAATTATCAAAGACTTGGTGCAAATTAAAGGCATTGGACGCTGGACGGCTGAAATGTTCTTAATGTTTCATCTGCAACGCCCAGATGTTTTGCCGCTTGGCGATTTGGCACTGGTCAAAGCCATGTATAAGTATTACAACCAAAACCAAAAACTCGAGACCAGCGCCATGCTGGGGCTTGCCCAGCCTTGGCAACCGTGGCGCACTGTGGCAAGTTGGTATTTGTGGCGCACCTACGACATCGAAGCAATCAATTACTGATGACATCCGCAAAACACTTGCTCAAGGCTTGGTTTTCTCGAGCATGGCGGCATTAAAAGCCGCCGAACCGCCACGTGGAACACTCAGGCTGATAAATTCTTGTCCACGCATGATTTTTGCCGAGAATACAATTTGTCCAACATGATGCGCGTAATGGGCAACTTGACGTTGTACAGCCTCGAGAATCGTGATTTGCTCACCGCGAATCGTAACAGTTTGCAGCACATCATCTATTCGCTCAAAAGCCGCAAAAACAACTGCCCAACCAGATTCCCAAGTCTTAAGTAATTCTTCTCGAGTGCTTAAATGCAGTTCAAACTCGGCATCACGGTTGCGGCTAGCACTTTCACCGTCGGTGTCTGGAAAACCAGTCCATCTCGAATGCATATTGCCCGCCATGTGCTGCACAAGCACCGCGATGCTGTTGCCGCCAGCGCTTGGTGTGAGAAAAAGTTGTGCCTCCTCGAGTTGAAGCATGGCTTTCTCGCCTAATTCTTTGTAGTACAAAAAGAATTTGCGGCTGCTTTTGAGGAATTCTTCTTGCATCATGTCCATTTAGGGGTGATTACATCGTCCACTTGTAAAAATAAGAAATGATCAAAGTAATAATGAATTAAAAGCGCACTTAAGACCACACTGTAAAATGCAAAGTAATGTTGCTGGGCTAAATCTGCCCCAAATGCACCTGTGAAGTGCAGAACTACTCGCACCAGCACATAAGCCACCCCAGCCCCAAGGGTGAATAAGAAGCACAGCCAGTATAAACTGCGTCCGCTCTTAGAGACCTTTGCCACAAACTCAGAGCCGATTAAACCTCGTTCGGCACGCACACGGTTTAAGTACAGCACCACCGCTAAGTATTGGAAAGAATGCCAAACGTTTAAGCCTTGAAATGCCACATCTAAATTGGCTAAAAATGGAGTCAGGAAAAACAGCACCGCCGCTACGCTCATGTGCAGGGTTTTAGGACCATGAAACAGTCCAACCCGCAATTCCCAAATGGTTTTGGCAACAAATGCCACTAAAAAAACCGCAAAGGCAGCACTGGCAGCATAAGCCACCCAAGGGTGTTTAAGAAATTCTGGGAACAACAATGCCCGTCCGCCGGTTTCAAAAGGCAAGGATACATTCTGCCCGTTAATCAAGAGCGGTGTACCCGTAATCCGAAAAGTTGCAATTGGGTACAAGCAAGTCATTAAAAGCCCGTAATCTATAATTCTCGAGATCACTTGAGCGCGTTTCAGGTGCTTAAAAATTTCAAAACGTGGGTCTTTGAAACGGTATGAATCGGCAATATAAGCCGCTTGATGGATGATATGAGCGCTTGCCCAAAAGAAAAATAAACTGACCAAAAGCGTTAAATTCCACAGTGCCAAGGTAATCACAAAAACGGGCATTAAAAGCGCCCCCCAAGTGTATTTTTTGTAACGCTGGGTAAAACGCGGTTCCATAAAAGTCATGGTGTAGGTGGCAAATAAGTGTGGACCACCAATTAAGGCTGTCACCACCAAATCAATCACCACATTTGGCGTAAACGCACCTTCAAATTTGTACTGCCCTGCCAGCAAAGAACCAATATGTGGTAGCACCAGCAGGACACTCGAGAAGATAATCAGGGTCAGATCGTAGGCTGGGGAGACGAGCCAAAGACCTCGGTTCGAGGCTTTTGGGGCAGCATTGGCGGGCATGGTTGTCATTTTTACCACCTAGAGTTTGAGAGAATCTTCACCAAATGATTTGGCATCTAAAGCGGATTGTAGCACCCACCCAAGCCTACAAATGTAGGGACAAGATGAATCAAAAATTAAACCATCCTCGAGACTCCAGCAAATTGTTTGACCCGCCGCGAGGCAAGATGGGTTAAAGCCAATGCCAAAGCATCGGCGCTGTGGCTCGAGTTGGGGTTTTCACGAAGCTGTAAAGTCGCACGAACCATAAAAATTATTTGGTCTTTGCTGGCGTTACCCGTGCCAACCAGCGCTAACTTAACGGCTTTAGGGCTGTATTCAAAGACGGGTATGTTCAGTTCAGCACAAGCCAGCAGCACAACCCCCACGGCTTCACCAACCTTAAAAGCAGTCATGGCGTGTTGGGCTTGAAAAAACTGTCCCTCGAGTGCCAGAGCTTCAGGTTGGTGCAATTCAAGCTGCATTTTCACTGCCTTGTAAATAAACGCCAGTCGGTTTGGCGCAGTTGCGCTGCTCGAGGTGCGTACTAGCTCGCTGTGCAAATACACGGGTGTTTTACCGTCCTCACGCACAATCCCAATCCCAAGGTTGGCTAATCCGGGGTCTATGCCCATGACAATCACCGCTCGAGTCTACGCTAAAAGCTGATGAAGGAGGAAAGAGGAAAGAGGAAAACTTTTGCCTTTTGCCTTTCGCGCCTTTTGTCACTTGCAGAACACAAACTGATTGAACCTTTCAAGTAGTCTAATGCGTACTTATTTTAAGGAGAAAAAATCATGAAAAAACAACGGTTACAAGCCTTCGGCGCACTGATGGCACTGGCATTGGTCAGCCTTGCCTTAGCCCAAAAAGGACAGGTCACAGTCGGCAGTAAGCTCGATAGCGAAGGGCAAGTTCTGGGGCAAATGATTAGCCTTGTCCTCGAGAATTCTGGGTTTCAAGTCAAACGCCAAATTCCCACGGGCAATACCTTTGTGACCCGAAAAGCCCTTCTCGAGAACGCCATAGATGTTTACCCAGAATACACAGGTCGCGCAATTGGCAATTTCTTTAAGGGACAAAAAATCGCCGCCGATACCGCCCAGAATGCCAGCCGTTCGTATGCTGCGGTTAAAATCTTTGACCAACGCTTAAACAACATCATCTGGCTTGAAC
>JAYWHB010000352.1:0-3665 GCA_043777915.1 Deinococcales bacterium | reverse complement strand
AATTAGCAAAATTTATGTTTTGTTGCACAACGAACCGTCCGTGTCTATAGCTATTGACGAAGAAAGCGGTATGAAAGATTTAATTAGAAATTTTGATGAAATTAGCTCATTGCGTATGGAATTAACTCATCTTGACTTTGCTAGGAATAATTTGCCACATTCTTGCAGAGAATTATTAAAGAATGAAATTGAAAACGCAAAAAAGAGTCTAACCGACTCAATGAATTCGGGAGCAGCTAAATAGTAACTTATTCATTGGTTCAGATTAAAGATAACTTAGACTTATAGCACCAGTATCTCGAGGAGCAGCCATTATGTTAAGCACAACCAGCCGTTCGACCCGTTATTCCAAGTACGAATCCACCTTAGATGATATTGACACGGGCAGCCTTTTGGACATGATTCGTGACAGCATTATCGGTAGTGCCTTTAATAACCCCTACGACCCAGACCCGAATGCTGGCTCGAGCATGGATGAACTGCGCGAAGCGATTCTGCAAGCCCTGATGGAACGCGACATGATTCCCGAGGATATGCTGAAAGAAGCCCAATCCAGTAAGGATTTTTCGCAAACTAGACTAAACCAAGAAATCAATAAGATGATTCAGCGCCTTCAAGACGAAGGTATGATTCGAGTAGATGATCCAACACGAGAAAGTGCTGTGCCACAAGGCGAAGGCGGCGTGGGCAACTCTGGCGATGCGCGTTTTGAACTGACCCAAAAAAGCATTGATTTTATGGGCTACAAGACCCTGCGCGATATTCTTGGTGGACTAGGTAAATCCAGTGCTGGTCGGCACGATACCCGTGAATACTCGAGTGGTGTGGAAATGACTGGCGACCTCAAAGACTACGAATTTGGCGATACCTTAAACCTTGATGTCACCAGCACTATGAAAAATTTGGTCTCGAAGGGACTCGAGAATATCACCGAATCTGACCTTGTGATTCGCCAATCTGAGTATCAAAGCAGTGCAGCTACTGTTGTCATGCTCGACTGCTCGCACAGCATGATTTTATACGGCGAAGATCGGTTCACGCCCGCCAAGCAAGTCGCCTTAGCACTGGCGCATATGATTCGGCATCAGTACGCAGGAGACACGATTAAATTTGTGCTTTTCCATGACAGCGCCGAACAAGTCCCACTCGAGAAATTGGCTCAGGTTCAAGTCGGTCCGTATCACACCAACACGGCGGCTGGGCTTCGCATGGCACAGCAACTCTTAAAGCGCGAAAACAAAGACATGAAACAAATCGTGATGATTACCGATGGCAAACCCTCGGCGCTGACCTTACCTGACGGTCGAATTTACAAAAACGCTTGGGGTTTAGACCCGTTTGTGCTGTCTGAAACCTTGCGTGAAGTCGCCATGTGTCGTCGGGCAGGTATTCAAATCAATACTTTTATGCTGGCTCGAGACCCAGATTTGATTGGGTTTGTTAAAAAAGTTTCGGAAATGACCCACGGCAAAGCGTATTTCACCACACCGCACAACATTGGGCAGTATGTGCTGATGGACTTTGTGAATAAGCGCGTAAAAACGGTGAATTGATGTCTGAAATTCCACTAGACTTAGTAAACCGAATTCGGGAAGCCTTCACCGCATACCGTTACACATTACGTTTTCATGGTCACGAGCGCATGGAAGAACGAAACATTGCCCCACTCGAGATTCGAGATGTTATTCTGAATGGTGAAGCTATCGAGTATGATGCACCCGGCTCTCGGGGAGTAGATGCCGGAATTTTGTTTTTTGCTCGAGTTTCACAAAATCGCCCCTTGCATGTCAAAGTCATCGAGGTACAAAATGTGCGAACAAAAGTCTGGCATTTTGTTGTCACTGTGTATGAGCCAGATACAACACTTTGGAACGCAGAATTAAAAGTCAGGAGGTTCAAATGACGACTCATGCAGCAGAAATTGGTTTCGTTGAAAAAAATAAATCATATACCTCGGTGGTTAATGGTCGGATTGTCGTGGTGCAAGATGTACCATTTTTAGTTGACCCTGAGACAGGCGAAGAATACCTCGAGCCAATGGTTTCACAACAATTATTTGATTTGGTTCGTAATCCAGCCCTTAAAACTCGAGAAGTAACGGCTGATTTATACGAATGGAAACGAGATTAAAGGATTTCATGATTAAACCAATTGCTCAACCTAAACCCGTTTCCGAAATTGATTTCTCGCAGTTTCCAAGCCCGTGTTATGTGTTGGACGAAGCGCGTTTGCGGCGCAACATGGAAATTCTGGATCGTGTACAACAAGAGTCTGGGGCTAAAATCATTTGTGCCTTAAAAGGCTACTCACTCTGGGCGAGTTTTGGGATTATAAAGCAGTATTTGCATGGCACAACGGCAAGTGGCTTGTACGAAGCCAAGCTCGGGCATGAAGAATTTGGTGGTGAAGTTCATGTGTACTCGCCAGCTTTTACCGAAGACGACATGGGAGAAATTCTGGGGATTGCTGACCACATTTCGTTTAATACCTTTTCGCAATGGACACGTTTTCGTGAAATGGTACAAAATGCACCGCGCAGGGTCTCGGCTGGTATCCGCATCAATCCAGAGTTCTCGGAAGTCGAAACGCCATTGTACGACCCGTGCGTGCCGTTCTCGAGATTAGGTGTGACCAAAGCCGAATTCAGACCAGATTTACTCGAGGGCTTGGATGGATTGCATTTTCATAGTTTGTGCGGCAAGGGAGCGGATACACTCGAGCGAACCATTGCCGTGATTGAAAAGAATTTTGCCGAGTTTCTACCGCAAGTCAAATGGGTCAATTTTGGCGGTGGGCATCACATTACCAAAGCCAGTTACGACGTGGATGGACTCATTCGGGTGATAAAAGCCTTCAAAGCCAAATGGAATGTCGAAGTGATTCTCGAGCCGGGCGAAGCTGTGGGCTGGCAGACGGGTTGGCTGGTCTCGAGTGTGGTGGATTTAATGCACAACGGTATGGGGATTGGAATTCTTGATATTTCTGTGTCAGCGCACATGCCCGATTGTCTCGAGATGCCATACCGCCCAGAGATTCTAGGGGCTGGCGAAGCACAGGAGAAACCACACACATACCGCTTGGGTGGCACAACTTGTTTAGCTGGCGATATTGTCGGGGATTATAGTTTTGACACGCCGCTCGAGATTGGCTCGAGACTTGTGTTTGATGACATGATTCATTACACGATTGTCAAAACCACGATGTTTAATGGTGTGAAGCACCCCGCGATTGGCATTCTGCGCGAAGATGGCAGTTTTGATGTGGTACGCGAATTTACTTACGCGGATTTTAAAGGAAGAAATAGTTAAGTTACTGTAAAAACTGCTTCCAATATGTATAAAAATCAAATCATGGTGAATGGAGTCAATTATGAGTGAAACTGCAAGAGAAGTTTTTGAAGCAACCCTAAAGAAAAAAATAATGACCAGAAGAGAGTTCAAAATGGGATATTTAGAAAATAGTAAAATATCTGACAGATTACCAACAGAATTGAAATTCCTTGGTGAAATTATTGGTGGGAGTATTCACGATGAAAATTCAATAGAATTGGACAAATTCATAGTAAGGCAATAGTTCGGAATGTTTTAGGCTGCTTTAACTCCGAGATTTAGCGTGTCCTGCAAGTCTTTCCTAAATTTAATAAGATTCACTCCAGCAGGTAACAA
>JAYWHB010000351.1:0-3682 GCA_043777915.1 Deinococcales bacterium | reverse complement strand
ATTATCTTGGTGCAAGCGCCCAAGAATGTTTAGAGATTTTATTGCGTGAACTTGCAGAAGGACATCAAGTCTGTCTATCGATTTATACAAGCGCTACTTATCCAGCCCTTGCTTCAACGGTGGCTCGAGGGGTAGCCCTATTATTTGAAGAAAATATGCTGAGTTTCTCAAAAGCTGAAATAATTGAATGCCTAGCACTTAATAATCAGCCAGAATTAGATATTGACCGCCTTGAAGGTTGGCCCATTGCCGTGGGTTTAATGCGGTCTGGTCTAACAGCTAAGTTCGAGCCAATTCAATTGATCGAACATATGTTATTGCGTTTACCAAAGGATTTATTTTCCACCTTGGTGCAAATGGCGCTTTATGAATTCTGGAGTGAAACCGATAGTATCGCACTTGAGCTTAATGCCCCTGCAAACTGGTTACTGACCGCTCGAGAAGCAGGGTTGCCTATTTCTGCTCTTGGAAATGGGCAATTCCGACCACATCGTTTACTAACCGAAGTTTTACTAAAAAACTTACAACAGCAGCCAGAGCAATTTCGGGCAGCTTCTCGAGTGGCTGCTTTGAGAGCCGAACACCTCGGAGCAAAATTAAGTGCCATGCGGCATTATCGTAATGCAGGATGCCTAACCGAAGCACTCAACTTAGCTACAGAAATCACCAAACGATCTCAGCTTCAATACGAACTTCATTTTACCAAACAGGTACTCGAGGAATTTGAACGAGCCAACCTGACACCCGTCTTAGTTGAAAGGCTTGGCTCTGCATTGTACGAAATTGGGCTGCATCAAGAAGGTATTGAATTACTGAGTAATTTACAACAACAAAACCAATTGCCACTTGAAAAAATCAGTCCACTGATAGACAATTTTATTCGACAAGGACAACCCGATTTAGCAAAAGCCATGATTGAACGTTCATTGCCACAAGCCAATGATGATTTGAGTTGGGTGCAAATTTCACTCAAACAAGTCTCACTGTTTTTCAATCATGCACAGTACCTAGAAATGTACGATTTATTGTCAAAAATATTGCCCAGAGCTGAGCAAGCAGGTGATCCGTTGCTGCTCAGCCTCTGCTTTGGTAGATTAGCCATATCGCTCCTCGGACAAGGGCGTTACCAAGAAGCGATGATTTTTCTTGAACGTGAAATTGATTTTTCTGATTTGCATCAAGTACCATTGCGTAGCTTAAATACTCGACTTAACTTGGTTCTAACCCTACTTCGTCAAGGAAGGCTCGAAGAAGCCTTGGCACAAATAGAACGGGCGGCTTTGCTGGCAGAGTCAGGCAGACACCCAAGGCTGGCTGATGTGATGAAAGTTCGGGCTGATGTTTTATATCAAATGGGTGATACCGTCGGAGCATTTTTGGTGATTCAAACTGCTTTAAGACACACAGATGCAGCCCTTTTTACATCCTCACAACAAATCGAACTTTGGTTAAAAGCCCATCAATTTGCTTTAGACCTAGGTGATTTGACTTGGCAAGACAATGCCAAAAAACACTTAAATGGATTGCTGCTCGAGATTCCAATGGCACGCTTCCCACACCTCGAACATTTTCACACACAAATGCAAACCATAGAAGCCAAAAGTCTGTTTGCACAGTTTCAAACACAATGGACAACCCAAAGACTGGCAACAACCAAAACCGCATTTATAACAGCCCTAGATTCACGTGGCGGGATTATTAACCTAGAACCACTTTTATTTATCGCCGAACTTGAAAGACTCGAGAACAAAACGGTTTCTCAAGAAACCATCACAACCTTATCCAACTTAATTACCTTGGTTGGCGGAGTGCAATCGCTTTTACAATATAAAAAACATTTTCCAGAACTATTTATCATGGCAAGCCAAGCTGGTTGGTGGTTAATTCCAGAACCTAACCAAACCTCTGCTCTTCATCAACTCGAGATAAAAACGCTGGGCGGGTTGACCATACACTTAGATGGTCTGGAAATACAGATGCCCTTTGCTCGATGTGCCGAACTGCTGGTGTGGCTTGCGCTACACGGACCTGCCACAAAAGATCAAATGCTCGATGCCTTATGGGATGGTTCGGCAGATTCTGCCAAAGCAGAATACTTACGGGTTATCCTGCGTCAGATTCGACTAACCCTGACAAATACCCAAAAACTAATTGCTAATCCAATCGTTTACAGCAAAACTTTTTATTATCTTCACCCAACCCTAAATATCCAGTTAGATTATTGGCAACTTAAAACCATTGCAACCCAGAATAACCCAGATGTACTCCTAACAGCCCTCAAAACCCACCAAGGGGAATTCCTACCAAGTATGGAGACCGAGTGGGTAAACCAGATTCGCATGGAAACCCAAGAAATACGACTTCTGGCGGCTTTACGACTTGGTGAACAACTCGAGTCCAAAGATGCAGACACCGCGATTATTGCCTACCAAAAAGCCATCGACTTAGAATCATTTTCCGAACTGGCATACGCCGGACTAACCCGAATCTACCAAGCCCGCAAAGACCAAGCGGGCTTAGCCTCGGTAAAAAGGCTAATGCGCCAAAACGGATTAACCGATTAAAAAAATTATCTGTTATTGCCCTTGAGCAAGACAATTCTGCCAACTTCCTCAATTTGGCATGAGCCTGGTATTGCCATAAGAATGGTTTGTTGCTCGAGTTTTCCAGATGGTTTTCCATAAATTTTCCATGGCAAATATTAAGATTTGGCAACATTACCAACACCAATTCTTATATCGGTTTTCCTAAATGAAAGGAGGAACAACTGCCCTAATTTACTTATTCTGCGCCTAGAAGCCTAGTCCATCCCGCTCGATGAGCCAAACCAAAAGAGGAATAAAGGTATGAAACATAATTTGATCACCACGGGTTTACTTGCTGTTTGTGTCAGTGCAATTTTTATTGCCTGCGGTTCTGTGACCCCAGAAGCCACAGATGTAGAAACTATTGACCAATCGTATTCTGGACCAATGGGTAGTGCTGTTGCCACTACAACGAATAGTCCTGCGATTGATTTGCCACAAAGAGTAGAGACAGCAGTAACATTGGCTGTAAGACCTCCAAAAAAAGATTTTCCTGAACCAGGGACTTATGGAGGCTATTGCAATACCATCTTAAATGTTGGGTTTGTGACCTGTACTCCGACTGGGTTGATGACTTCTGATCAAGCAATGTCTATTAGAAAAGGCACTGGCTATGTTTCTGTCCAATATAAAAACATGATCAGTTGGTGTACAAGCAATAAGGCTAATTGTGTCACCAAACTAAAAACGACACTCAATGCGATTTTAGCTAACTCAAGACCAAAAGCAGCTTGTGGCACAGTGGGTAGTGCCTCAGCAGGTCAAATTACATTGCAACAACAAACTACAAAAATGAAGGTTGTTAAATTAGCAGTTACGGTTGGTGGCATAATGATTATTGGTGTGTCAGGTTCAGTATCCGGATATGCCTTAGCACCTTATGCCGTGTACTTAAAGGCATTGACAGCATCAGCCTTTACGCTAGTAGGTGCGGTTTATGGCGAATGGGCTTGGGCTTGGCTCTATACAGCCTCATACACAGATAGTGGAGCTTCTGTTGTAGCCTCATTACTTGTTGCCGCTTACGAGACATTGAACAACCTTGTAGCAAATACGGATGATGCAAATTCTACGATTGATAGTTTAGCTGATTATCA
>JAYWHB010000350.1:0-3682 GCA_043777915.1 Deinococcales bacterium | reverse complement strand
AACCGATCTTTGGGCTTGGGGAACGGTAGTTTATGAAATGCTGTCTGGAGTTTCACCGTTTGAGCGCGAAAGCATGACTGGTATTTTCCAAGCTATTTTGTCGCAAGAGCCAATTCCACTCGAGACTCGAGTGCCAGATGCGCCCGAGGTGCTGCTCTCTTTGGTGCGTCAGTGCTTACGCAAAAACCCAGAAGAACGCCCGCTCGATGCCAGCGAGTTAATCCGTGCCTTACAACCTAGCCGTGTACTTTTGGCTCGAGTCAATCAAGATCATTTGCCAATTCCGACCACAGTTTTTATTGGACGAGAACACGAACTGCTCGAACTTGAACAACAATTTGTGGCGACACGGCTTTTAACCATTGCTGCGCCCGGTGGCATGGGCAAAACCCGTCTAGCGCTCGAGTATGCCCGCTTACACCGCGCAGAATTTGCCGATGGAGTGCATTTTATTGACTTAGCCCGACTTCATGATGCGACCCTGATTCCCAATGCAATCCTTGAAGGTTTGGGCTTAAACACCGACGAGAACCCCAAAGAACGACTTTTAGCCGAATTGTCCGAAAAAAATGCCTTATTGTTGCTTGATAATTTTGAACACTTAACCCACGGTTCTGGTTTGGTAAACGAATTACTGCAAAAAACCACTGGCTTAAAAGTGATTGTCACTTCAAGGGAAACGCTTGGGTTTAGAAACGAAAAAGTCTATGCGCTCCAAGGTCTGCGCCTTCCTAGTAATACCGATTTTGCGGGTAACGATGCGGTGATGCTTTTTACCCGAGTTGCTCAGCGTTTTGATGCCCATTTTCACCTTGACCCAAACAAAGACTTGGCAGTTTTTCAACGTATCTTAAGTGCCGTCTATGCCATGCCGCTCGGTTTAGAACTGGCTTCAAGTTGGTTACGGCTGCTGTCTTTAGAAGAAATTGCTGATGAACTCGAGCGCAACCTCGATTTTTTGGCAACCGAATCGCCAGATGTCCCCGAGCGTCACCGCAGTATGGCGGCGGTTTTTACCTCAAGTTGGGAATTATTAAGCAGCGAGGAACAACAAAAACTAGCCCAATTAACGGTTTTTCGTGGTGGTTTTGACCGAGAACTGGCAGATGTGGTTTGCGGTATTGACATGCTGAGTTTGCAACGCTTGGTCAGTAAATCCTTGCTCTATAAAGTCGAGCAGCAATACCGTTTTCATGAAATGATTCGCCAACAAGCCACTTTGCAATTGCCCGAACCTGAGCGTCGGCGTTTACTCGAGAACTTGGTGGATGAATGCTTAAACATTGTTAAAGAATGGTATGAAAAACGCCAAAATGGAAAAAATGGCAGTGTTGTTTTTGCCAAATTGTTAAAACTGACCGATCAAATCCGCCTTGCCCTCGAGTGGTGTTTGGCGCATCATCCTAAGAAATTACTCGAGTTTTTTTTGATTCTTGGGCAATACTGGTCTATTATTAGTAATTTTCAAGAAGCCCTGCATTGGCGCGAACAAGTTCGTCAAACCAACGATTTAAGCCCAGAAGAAGATGTTGCCCTCGAGACGCTGCATCTGCGTTGGTTATTTATGACTGGACATTATAAAAAAGCCTTGCGTTTAGCTTCGCTTTACTTACCTAAAGCCGAACAACTGCCAGACCGTACTTACGAAGCCCAACTAAACCTCTTGGTCAGTCAAACTTACTTAAACACCAACCAGTTTGAAATTGCCAAGGTTCACGCCAGAAAAGCCGTCTTTTTATACCAAAAAATTGGTGTGTACTTTGGTTTTATGGCAGCCATCAATATGATTGGGGTACTGCACAACTGCATGAACAACCTTAAAAAAGCCCGCTCGAGCCTAAAATTTGTGATTCGATTAACTGGTGCTAGTCAAGACGAACGCAGCTTGTCTGTTTCGACCTTAAATCTTGCCACCGTGGATTTGGTCGAGACAAACACGGTGCAAGATATTGCCGCTTTTACCCATTCGCTCGAGTACCTGCACCGAATCAATGATTTGGTCAACACTGCCGAATGTTACGCGATACTTGGTTATTATCACATCACCCAAGCCGATTATGTCGCCGCCAGAAATGCTTTTAGCGAAGCCTTACTCATCTCGAGTGGCTACCAAAATCAAATCGAATGCAGTGTGCAAATTTTATTTTTGGGATTTGTGGCAGCCCTGCAAGGCAAAACCAAACGAAGCAGTGAACTGCTGCACTTATCGCATTGTATCAACCAAAGTTTTGCCAGTGGCTATTATGCCTTTGAAACCTTTGCCAAGCGGATTGCCGAAAACCCTGAAATTGCTGCACTTTGGGCAGATGCCCAGCAAAAATCTAAACCCAGTCATTTTTCGTTTGAAAATGCTATCAAATTTGCATTACAACCCTAGGAGCGACTAGCTTATTGGTGTTCACGTATTTCTCGAGAAAATCGTGCCATATAATTTTCCTAAAGTCGTCGCAGCATCACCGCTAAACCATTTGCCCCACCCATGCACAGACTGGCAAGCCCAATTTCTTTTTGTTGCTGTTCTAAGGCATGAAGCAGCGTTACCAGTATTCTTGCACCACTGCATCCAATTGGATGCCCCAAGGCGACAGCCCCACCGTTGATATTGACTTTACTCGGGTCAATGCCGAGTTCTCGAGTTACGGCAAGGGCTTGGACGGCAAAGGCTTCGTTTAATTCAAATAAGTCAATGTCATTTAGGCTCATTTTTTGTTGCTCGAGTAATTTTCTTGTGGCTGGTACGGGCGAGAGTGTAAACCATTTTGGCTCGAGTCCAGAAGTGGCATACCCGACGATCTCTGCCAGAGGTTTTAGCCCGTGGGCTTTGGCGGCATCTTCGGACATGACCACAAGTGCGGCTGCTCCATCGTTGATACCGGGTGCATTACCCGCCGTGACCGAACCATCTTTTTGAAAGGCTGGACGGAGTTTACTTAAACTTTCTAAGCTCGAGTCGGCTCGAGGGGCTTCGTCGGTATCCAAAACCACTGTGCCTTTTTTGCTTTCAAAGCTGAGTGCTGCGATTTCGGACTTAAAACGCCCCGCTTGGATTGCCGCGACTGCTTTTTGATGCGAATAAAGTGCAAATTCGTCTTGCTCGAGTCTCGAGAACCCCATTTCTCTGGCGGTTAGTTCGGCAGCATCACCCATGCGCCAATGCTCGAAGGCGCACCACAGCCCGTCAAGCATATTGGCATCTTTGAGTTCTTGATGTCCAGCCTTAAAGCCTTCCCTTGCGCCAAACATCAGGTAGGGCGCATTGCTCATGCTTTCCATGCCGCCAGCCACGGCAATGCTAAAATCCCCAGCCCGAATTCCAGAAGCTGCCATCATCACGGCTTTCAGCCCCGAGCCGCAAACCACATTGACCGTGGTTGCGCCACTTGAGGGTAGCATTCCCGCGTTTAATGCGGCTTGACGGGCTGGGTTCTGCCCTACGCCAGCTTGTACCACGTTTCCCATGATGGCTTCTTCGATTGCCTTTGGCTCGAGTCCCGTCTTGGCTATTGCAGCTTTGATGACATGCGCCCCAAGTTGTGGGGCGCTCAGTCCCCCTAAGCCCCCCAAAAAACGTCCAATCGGAGTCCGCAGCGCCGAAACAATCACAGATTTCATAATCATTATTCTACATGGAAACCTAAAGGTATCAAGTTAAGGAAATTTACAGTTCAGAACAACAAAAAGC
>JAYWHB010000349.1:0-3695 GCA_043777915.1 Deinococcales bacterium | reverse complement strand
CGCCAACCTTTAATCCATTTACGGTGCAGTCACTTTCGGACACCTTTATTCAGTACCTCTGGTTTCCACAGTTGGTACAGTTTAATGCCGCCACGGGTCAGAATGAATGCTATGTCTGCACCAGCGTAACGCAGCGCGGTTTGGATGTAAACTTTAATATCCGCACAGGCATCAAATGGTCAGATGGCAGAACATTGACCGCCGACGACATCATTTACAGCGCCGAGTTGCACAGCAACGTCAAAATTAACTCGAGACAGCGCTCTGATTTTACCCAAGCAGGCAAAGAAATTAAATGGACAAAGGTAGATGCTGATACAGTTCGCATGACCTTAAACATCACCGATGCGGCGTACCTTGATTTAGCCGATTGGTCTATTGTGCCTAAGCACATCTGGCAACCCTTAGCCGAACGCGGCGAAGCAGCCGTACAAGGCGCATACAATGTCAGCACTGACCCTAAAAACATCGTTGGGGCTGGACCTTTCTTGGTCGAATCCTACAAGCCGGGTGAAGAAATGACCTTGCGCCGCAACCCAGATTATTGGGGCGTGGACGAAAAAGGCAATAAATTACCGTACTTAGACCGCATTATCGCTAAAAACTTTGCTGATACCAATGCACGTCTGGCTGGTTTCATCGCTGGGCAACAAGATGTTTTCCAGCCCCTGACCATAGACGAAGTGCAAGGGGTACGCCAAGCCATCAGCAGTGGGCGCTTGGACGGCGAACTGAAAATTAACATCACCCAAACGGCTGTGACCTCGACGATTTTCTGCAACTTCCAAAACAAAGACCCGTTCAAAGCCACACTTTGCCGCAATGCAAAATTCCGCCGTGCCTTATCGCATCTTGTAGACCGCGAAACGATTGTTAAAGTCGGATTGGGCGGACTGGGCAAGCCATTGTACGGGCCCATCTCGAGTGGGAACACCAAATGGTACAACGACAGTTTATTTGTCGAAGGCAGCAGCAAATTTAGTTACAACCCAACTCGAGCCGCTACCTTGCTGCGCGAACTTGGTTTTACCCGCAAGAACGCCAATGGCTTTTTGGTCAACAGCAAAGGCGAAGCCATCAAAATGAATGCCTTGGTGGTCTCGACCGAAGCCCTACAAAAAGTGGCTGCGCCAATCATCATTGAAGACATGAAAAAAGTTGGTATTGATGCCAGTTTTACTGTGGCAGACAATGGCAGTGTCATCAACCCAGCACTTCGCAACTTTAACCCAGATGGCACTCGTAACTTTGATTTGTCCTTCACCGATTTTGGTGGTGTTTCCGACCCACCAACCCGTCGTAACTTGTACAACTTAAATGGTGTGGCGCACATCTGGAACTTAAACCGTGCTGGTCAGAGCAAACCCGAAAAACCAGAATCCTTTGAAATTTTATTGGACAAACTCGTTACCCAAGGGCTTTCTACACTGGACACGGCTGCTCGCAAACAAATCTACGACCAATTTCAAAAAGTGGCTGCCGAGAACCTGCCTTTGGTCTACTTGTACACTCGAGGCTTGCATGTTGCCTATAAAAACCGCGTTGGTAACACCCAAGACCAACTCAAAGACCCAATGGGCGCATTCCAAAGCACCGCCAACGGCTACATTGGTGAACTCTTTAATTTCTTAGACACAGCTTATGTAAAACGCTAAATCAAACGCCTTGTCTCGAGTTTTCATCTCGAGACAAGGCTGGCTGGCTCGAAAGGAGATTTTGTGAGTACCATGCGTTACCAAATTGCGGATCGAATTATTCATTCAGATGAATCTATTCGCACCAAGATGCTTGGCATTGCGGCAAAACTGGATGGCGTGATTGCCCTTGGGCGCGGCGACCCAGACTTGCCAACGCCATTTCATATCATCGAGGCTGGGCAGAAGGCATTGGCGGCTGGTGCAACCCACTACACCGCGCCGCAGGGTTTACTCGAGTTGCGCCAAGCCATTTGCCATAAGCTCGAGACAGAAAACGCCTTGCACTACACGCCAGATGAAATTGTGGTCACGGCAGGGGCGCAAGAAGGTATTTATGTCAGTATGCTGGCGCTTCTAAACGCTGGTGACGAGGTGCTGCTGACTTCACCGGGCTATACCTCCTATAACCAAGCCGTGGAACTGGCGGGTGGCGTGGTCGTGACTGTGCCGACTTTCCAAAAGGATAATTTTGCACTGACTGCCGAAGCGGTTCGGGCAAAAATTACACCGCGTTCAAAAATATTGTGTTTGATGAATCCAAGTAATCCAACTGGAGCGGTCACGCCAAAATCCGAAATTGAGAAACTGGCAGCACTGGCAATTGAATTTAATCTAATTGTGATTTCCGATGAAATTTATGAGCGCCTTGTCTATGACGGCGCAAGTGTCACCAGTTTTGCCAGCCTACCAAACATGAAAGAACGCACCATTACCGTCAATGGTTTTTCTAAAGCCTATGCCATGACCGGTTGGCGGATTGGCTATTTTGCTGCCCCTCGAGAATTGGTTATTCCAATGAACGAAATTCATCATGGTTTAACGATTTGCGCCCCGGCGGTTGCCCAACATGCAGCCTTGGCAGCGCTTCGGGGTTCGCAAGATTGTGTTCTCGAGTACCGCCAAATTTTTGCCTCGAGACGGACTTATTTTCGCAAGGTTCTGGATGATTTGGGTTTGACGTATGGACAACCCCAAGGCGCATTTTATTTGTACACCAATATCAGCAGCACAGGTTTAGGGGCTGGAAATTTTTGTGTGCGCTTACTCGAGGAAGCCAAAGTGATGATTTTCCCCGGTTCGTTATTTGGCGACCACAGCGATGATTTTATTCGGATTTCATTATTGCAACCAATTCAAAAATTAGAAGAAGCGGCGGAACGAATTGCTAAAGCCCTACCAAAATTAAAAGGGGAAGCATGACAAACCCAGAAGTTAAATCCATTAAGCACATGGCGTTTGCAGTGCGTGATGCCAAAAAAGCCCTCGAGACCTACTCGAGATTCTTAGATGTACCAGCCGACACGCCAATTCTCGAGTACCAAAAATCGCGCAACCGAGTAGCGCTGTTTAACCTTGGTAACATCGAGTATCAACTTTGCGAGAGCATGGATGCCGACGGGCGTTTTGCGGCGTGGATTGCCGAGCGGAACGCCGAAGGACTGCATCATATTTGTTATGAAGTCAGTGATATAAAAGCCGCTCTTGAACATGCACAAGCTCACGGCGCAAGTCTACGCATTTGCAAAGCCTGTGGTGTTTACGGTTCACACCCGCACCCAGAAGGTTATGTCGCATTTTTAGACAACGACGCGGGCGGTATCGAAATCGAATTTATGCAGGTCTACACGCCAGAAGAACTCGAGCAGTACCAAAAAGTTCAAGGGATTTAGTTGGCGTAGAGCTATGAGGGTTTTGTTTTTACCTTTCGCCTTTTGCCCTTTGCCTTTTAACTTCCTAGGAGAACCATGACAATTACAGTTGGAACAGCCAAAGCCGAGCCAAATAGTGTGGCACTTGGTGCAATCCCCGTCTCTAAACTGGCGGGTGGTACACCACTCGAGATTCCTGTGGTGGTGATAAACGGCGCACATGAGGGTCCTTGCTTGTGGATAGATGGCGCAATTCACGGCGATGAACCCGAAGGTCCTTTGATGTGCCATATCCTGCGCCGTGAAGTCAATCCTGCCGAGTTACACGGCTCGTTGGTGCTTGTGCCAG
>JAYWHB010000348.1:0-10373 GCA_043777915.1 Deinococcales bacterium | reverse complement strand
CCGACCAATTGCGGCGGGTTCTTTGGCTGGTAAAATTGTGCTGATTCAACGTGGTGTTTGTTCTTTTTACGAAAAAGTTAAAAATGCTGAAGTTGGCGGTGCAGTCGGCGTTGTGATTTACAACAATCAAGCTGGGTTTATCAGTTCAACAGTTGCCCCTCCGACTGGTTTACCCGCCACAACAATTCCATCCGTGACGATGTTACAAGCCGATGGTATTGCTTTGGATACCGTGATTAACAATGCCAGCCCAACCACTTTAACTTGGACAGCCTTAAAGACCACGGTTGCAAACCCAGCTGGTGGTTTTATAGACACCAGCAGTTCTTATGGTCCGATGGACGACCTCAACCTCAAACCAGATGTGTCCGCACCCGGCGGAAGCATCTACTCGACCTACCCACTCGAGCTTGGTGGTTACGCCACCCTGAGCGGTACAAGTATGGCTTCACCGCATGTGGCTGGGGCAGTGGCACTGTTGATGCAGGCTCGTCCAGAACTCAGGGGCAACCCTCGAGCTGTTCGCGCCATTTTACAAAATACTTCTGTGCCGTTTAATTCACGGGCGGTGGCGGGTTTAGAACACGTTCAACGCCAAGGTTCGGGCTTAATTCAAATCCTGAATGCTTTATCTACAAAACAAAGCGTTAGCCCTTCACGTTTGCCGCTTGGAGAAATCGAAACGGGTAGCAAAACCGTGACCTTAACGGTTAAAAACACCAGCAGCAGCCCAATTACTTACGCCATTACCCATGCAGGAGCTTCGAGCATCGTCAGCGATGCCCTGCCAAACGGTCCAGCCCCAGCCGTAGTTACTGTGCCAGCCAATGCGGTTGTCCCAACGGCGGCTCTGAGTGTCTCGAGTCTGGTGGTTGCACCAAATGCCACGGCTACATTTGATGTGACTATCACCGCACCAGCTACTTTGCCTTTGCACGGTTACTTTGGTGGCTATGTGGTCTTGACCCCCAATGTTGGTCTGCCGCTTCGTGTACCGTACACTGGCTACAAAGGCGATTACCAATTTGTTAAAGCCATTCCGATTTGTGCTAGACAGTTTGAATCAGGAGTTAATCCAACAGCTTGTACCAATGCCAGTACCCCCGGTATCTTCCTAACCGAAGCAAGTTTAACGAACATTTACGCCGGAGATGGTGCAGCCTTTAACATGAGCAGCCTAGCCACTATTCCCGCCGTTGCTTTCACTCGAGTTCGCCCAATGCGCCGTGTAATTATCGAGGTGGTCAATGCCGATGGTAGTTTAGTTGACCCCGCAATCAATAAAGTGGCTACGGCTGATTACCTTGGACGTGCATCGCATCAATTCTCATTCACCGTTATTCCACTGACCGATGGTAAAGTCTTTACCGAAAAAGGGACTGGAAACACAGTCTTGCCTAATGGAATTTACCGCTTGAAGCTGCGTGGCTTAAAAGCCCTAGGCGACGAAAACAACCCAGCCCACTGGGAAGTATTCACTTCGCCGACCTTTGAAATTGCCCGTCCAATCTAAAGTCTGTACCAAGAACCCCCTCGAGTCTCGAGGGGGTTTTTTTTTATGGCGCAAAGCAAACTTGGTTTCGTCCTGAGTTTTTGGCACGGTACAGCGCTTGATCGGCTTTGACCAGCCATTGCTCGGCTTCTGATTGTTCTTGGTCGCAAACTCCAATGCTGATGGTCATGACAAGGTTAGCATTCTCGAGATTCGGATGAACACTGCCCCAATTGTGTTCAGCAAAAGCCAACCTAATTCGTTCACAAACCAACTTGGTTGCCGTTCCAACCATTCCCGAAAAAACAATCGCAAATTCTTCGCCACCAAAACGGGCAATCGTGTCACTCGAGCGGCATTGCTCACGTAAAATCTGGGCAGCCCGAACCAGCACCGCATCGCCAGCACTGTGTGAATAGTGGTCGTTAATTCGTTTGAAATGGTCTAAGTCGAGCATTGCAAAACTAAAGGCAATCTGTTTACGGTTCGCCAGCCCAAACATCTGTTCTAAATTTTCATTTAATGCCCGACGATTGGCTAAACCGGTTAAGGCATCGGTGCGAACCATCGTCTCGAGTTTCAGGTTCATGTCACGCAATTGACTCGATTGTTGTTGTTCAAATTCAGCTTTTAACTCGGCTTGTTCTAATCGCACTCGAGTCATCAGGGCGGTTGCCCTAGCCGCCGCAATCAAGGATTTTTTTTCGGAGTCAAGCGCATGAAAAATCTGGTAGTGCTTTAAGGCTTCTTGGTATTGCCCAGATTGTTCTAAGACCTTGGACATCTGCTGGTTGGCTTGGGCAGCTAATCCTTTGCCACCCATTTGTTCTGCTCGTCTGAGTGCATCGGTCAGGGTTTCAAAAGCAGCCTTTAATTGATTAAGGTCTGTTTGTGTGGTGGCAAGACGCAAAAGAATTTCTAATTCTGTCCGTGGACTATTCAGTGTTTTTACCAAAGTAAGCGCTTGAGTGGCGTAGTGTAAGGCAAGGTCATGCTGGTTTTGTAGCGAATGAATTTCGGAAAGTAATTCAAGGGTATCCACTTGTAAAATTGTGTATGAAGTCATTTTTATTGCTTGCCAGAATAACTCGGCTTGTGTTTGGCACTCGAGTAAGCGAAGGCTTAAATGACTTGGTTTTTGCTGTTCTAAAATTCGCAAAGAAATAAAAATAAGACTTTCTTGACATTGATACCATTCATGTTCGCTCAGCAGTTCGCGTTCTGAAAGACTGGCTTTGATAAACACTTTTTGGGTTTCATCCCAACGCCCAAGGTTGCCATGTATTAAAGCGGCGTGCATTTTGAATCGCAAACGATTACGGGGAACAGATGATAATTGATAGGCTTGTTCGTAGTGATACAGTGCTTACTCGAGCAACCCAGAATTACCATACGCCACACCAATATAGTCATGCAGCAAAGCACGAATTTCGTTTGCTACACTTTCGTTAAGCATCTCATGGGCTTGAAAAAGCGTCTCGAGGGCGGATGCGTACTGGCTTGTGATAATAAAAACTCCGCCTTGGGCAGTTAAGGCTTGCACCAAAAAAGAAGTATCACCAGCAACTCTGGCTTGCTCGAGTAATTCAGTCACCAGAACTTCGGCTTGGCTGGTTTTTTGTTCAGAGATTAACGATTCAACCAAAGCAAATTGTTCAGTCCGAGTTTCCGCAACTGTCCGTTCTGGTTGAGCCATAAGCACAGTATGCCACGAAAGCCCTCACAAAAAAAGAATCCCCTCGAGTCTCGAGGGGATTCTTGGTGCTAAAAAATTACATATTTTTGATTAACGCTGTGCCGAACTCGGAGCATTTTAGCAGCGTCGCGCCTTCCATAAGCCTGTGAAAATCGTAAGTCACGGTTTTTTGGTCAATGGTCTTTTTTAAGCTCGAGACGATTAAATCTGCCGCCTCGGTCCAACCAAAGAAACGCAGCATCATTTCGCCTGATAAAATCACACTGGACGGGTTGACTTTATCCTGCCCAGCGTACTTCGGGGCTGTGCCGTGGGTGGCTTCAAAGACGGCATGACCCGTCATGTAATTGATGTTTGCACCTGGGGCAATACCAATCCCGCCAACTTGGGCTGCCAGTGCATCGGATAAATAATCGCCATTGAGGTTGAGGGTTGCCACCACATCGTACTCGGCAGGACGAAGCAGAATTTGTTGTAAGAAAGCATCGGCAATTGAATCTTTGACCAGAATTTTGCCAGATTTTAGGGCAGCGTCTTGTTCGGCATTGGCGGCTGGTTCGCCGCTTGCTGCTTTGGTGCGTTCCCATTGCGCCCAAGTGTAGAAGTGTTCGCCAAATTCGCGTTCGGCAAGCTCATAACCCCAGTTCTTAAACGAACCTTCGGTGAATTTCATGATGTTGCCCTTGTGGACAAGCGTTACGCTCTTGCGCTTATTGGCAATTGTGTACTCGAGGGCAGCCCGAACCAAACGTTCTGTGCCTTCTTTGGAAACGGGTTTAATACCGAGGCTCGAGGAATCTGGAAAGCGAATGTTTTTGACATTCATTTCGTTCTGTAAGAAGTTTAGTAGCTTTTTAACTTCATCTGTACCAGCTTGAAATTCGATACCAGCGTAAATATCTTCGGTGTTTTCTCTAAAAATCACCATGTCCACCAATTCTGGTTGTTTGACTGGGCTTGGCACACCATCAAAATACTGGACTGGACGCAAACAAGCGTATAAATCTAGGATTTGACGCAGTGCCACGTTGATGCTGCGAATCCCACCACCAACTGGCGTGGTCAGTGGTCCTTTAATGCCCACCAAGTATTCCCGAATCGCATCGTTGGTTTCTTCGGGTAGCCAAACAATTTCGTTATAAACTTCGTTGGCTTTATCGCCCGCATAGACTTCCATCCACGAGATTTTTTTTGTGCCACCGTAGGCTTTCTCTACGGCTGCATCCAATACCCGCACCGAAGCCGCCCAAATATCTGCGCCTGTGCCGTCACCTTCGATAAAAGGCACAATTGGGTTATTGGGGACGTTTAGAACACCGTTTAGCATTGTAATTTTTTCACCTGCTGGAACAACTATTTTCTTATATGCCATAAAATTCTCCTTTACTTGAACAAAATAGATTACCACTGACAAGTGCATTAAACTCGAGACTCGAGTGGTAACAATAAAGCAGCCTCGAGCGATGGCAATAATGAAAATGATTGTTAGGTTACTCAAAATTTATTTCTTAATGCCTTGAGTTGCTTTTTAACCTTTCCCCACAACCTTTTCCTATAGCATTGTAGAATTCGTTGCTCGTCAAATTACAGTAGACTATTCACCATGTTGTTATCTAAAGCAGACATTGTTTTAGCGCTAACCCGCCTTGGCGAACTCGCGGCGTTAAACCACGAGCATTTGCGCTTGGTGATTGTAGGTGGGGCAGTAATGACACTTGCCTATGACGCTAGGGACAGCACAAAAGACATAGACGCACTTTTTCTTACCCCACCCGATGCAAGTCAAACTCGAGCATGGGCAAAACTGGTTGCATCAGAACTTGATTTAGACGAAGACTGGTTAAATGACGGAGCAAAAGGCTTTCTGAATGGCATAACTCGAGGTCAACAACTGATTAACGCTAAGGGAATTGAGGTTTGGCAAGTCGCACCCGAACAAATGCTAGCCATGAAACTGAGTGCTTGGCGAGACGATACCGACATAAACGATGTCAAACGATTATTGCAAGAATTTAAGCAAGTTACACTCGAAGAAGTTTGGTTATTACTCGAGCCATATTTAATTCGTGGGCAAGAACAAAAAGCCCGTTATGCTTTAGAGGATGTGTGGGCAGATGTCTGACCTTGAAATTCTGGCACAAACAGCAGCAAGGCGCGACAGTTTACAACTGAGGGCTTTAACCCTCGAGTTTTTACAAAACCACAAAATACTTGTGCATATTATGATGCCAAGTATCGAAGATCAGAAGCTCTTAGCCATCGCCGCAGGCTTACTCGAGTTATTTGCTACTCGCACCAAGCAAGAAGCACCTGCTTGGGTTGATACCATTGGCAGTACCGAACCGTTTTTCTTGGTAGCCGCCGCCGAAAGAATGCCACGGTTACGAGAATTATGCTTGACCCAATCGCCGCCAGAATTACAAAAATATGGTTTGTATGCACCGCCGAATTTTCTCGAGTTTGCGTGAGGCTGAAATAGCATAAATAAGTTTGAATGGTATAAGATTCACGAAGGAGAAATGGTGATGGCAATTAAAGCCGCAAGAAGTACAAAAAAAAAATCCCCCCAGCTTGTGCAAACGCCAGAACTAAAAAATTTGGTGACTTCTAAAGATACCAAAACGACTGATGTTCATAATTGGTATTTTTTTCCACATTCCTTCTCACCAAATCTTATCGATTTCCTCTTGAACAAATATGCCAAAAATCAGAAGCAAATTGATGGTCGGCTTTTAGATATGTTTTCAGGAGGTGGCACATCTATTCTTAGAGCAAAACAATTAGGTCTAAATGCTGATGGTTTTGATATTATGCCGTTAAGTGTTTGTGTAGGAAATGCAAAATTGCAAATTTATAACGAAAAAGAGATTAAAAAACACCTCAAAAAAATCATAAAAGAACCAGAAGTGGAAATTTTAGATTTAATAAATAATATTCCTGAAAAATTTGTAACATCTATTTTTCTTGAAGGCACATTGGCACGACTTTTTTATATCAAAAAAGCTATTTTACAGACCCCTGTTCATATTCAAGATTTTTTCCTAACTGCTTTACTTAAAACTGTTGAAGAAACTATGAATGCAAAAAAAGCAGGTGGTTTTCTTAGGGGATCGCCTAGAAAAAGAAAAAGTGCCACAGTTTCAATACCGATTCAAGAAATAGATAAAAAAGTACATACAACTATTGAAGAAGCCGTCAAACAGTTCATTCATATTGTTAATGGAATGCTGCTAAGTAAACCAGAATTTAATGAGGCATCTCCTAATTGTCAGATACAATTAGGAGATGCCCGAGCAATCCCAAAACCAGCAGAACTATACAAATGGGTGATTACTTCTCCACCCTATCCTAACAGACAAGATTATACTCGTATCTTTGCAACAGAGCTACTTTTTACTTTCTCCGAAGACCTTGAAAATCACAAAACTTTAAGGTATTCAACACTTCGGTCACATCCAGAAGCAAAAGCACCAACTTGCAAAGTAACTGGATATACCGAGCCTACAATTTTGAAATCACTTGAAGAAAAAATGATTAGCAATTTTAATATAGAACGCGAGAAAAAAATGGAAAGAGCAAAGCAGAGAGGTGAAGTTAAAAAATTCGGAAAATTTGACGCTCGGTTAGGACGAATGCTACGAGGTTACTTTGAGGATATGTACCTTGTGCTACAGTCGCTTCGCCCGCATTTACACAAGGATGCCCATGTTTGTTTTGTTGTAAGCAATGTACGTCATTTTGGTGTTTCAGTTGAAGTTGATAAACTTTTAGCTGAAATTGCTGAAAACATTGGCTATACTTGTAAAGAGATTTTGGTTGCTCGAGAACGCGGCAACAGCGCACAACAAATGCGTTTGTATACGCGTAGCCCTTCTCGAGAAAGCATTGTGGTGTTACAACCTACTCCGTAATTGAGTCCCATTTCTCGAGTGTCCCATCAAAGAATCGATTATCCATTTTCATTGGTTTTGGTAAAACACACTCGAAACCAAGTATTCTATTAGTAAACTTGGTCAACTCAGAAGCACAATGAATAAAGTAAGGATCACTATTCGGATTCTCAAGCCGTTCAACAATTTGCAGTAATTGTGTGTCACTTGATATTAGTGCCGTTGCTTGCACAACCAAGGCGCAAGCATATATCCAAGAATCAATTACATCAAGATAAGTATTTCTCTGTAGAAAGTCACATATCTTCGAGATTTCGTCATATCTTCCATTTTCTTCTTCAAGGATATTTATTTGTATTTTTCCGTGGTCGTTTATGAAATTTTTTCCACTATCCAAATAATCAGTGCAATCTCTGAAGTCTTCAGTATCAAGATATTTTAGGGCTATTACACTCAAATCCCTATCTGTTTGTCTTTTTCGGTAAGAAAATCCTGCTTCAGCTAACTTAAAATGAACCTTACCTTCAAAATTTCCATGTAGGATTTCATAATTGCTCATTTGTGACATATAAAACAGCGCATCATCTCCGTCAATATTTGACTTCTCGATTAAAAATCCTAAAATTCGTGCGCCCTTAACATAATTATCAGCAATCCCTTTGGGTATTCTTTCTGAAAAAGCTCGAGAAATCTCTACAATTTGTTTACTGTCAAAAAATGGAGGAAGTTCTATAGTTTTGGCTTTTTCTAGATATGTCAGAGCATAGTGAATAGCATTGGTATCAAGAAAATACACAGGTCTAGTCGAAATGCTTTCGCTGGTATTTGGCTGAGTCACTTTTTCTCCGAATCTTTTGTTATTTGAGGAAAAAATTCTGATTGAATTTTTTCAATAAACTCTTTGGTGAATGGTAAAGATACTTCTTCCTGAGTAGCAGTTGCAATTGTATAGCTTGCTAGTTTAATGAGTCTTCGCGGGTTTGATTTTACATCTCCACGAAGCAAATCTGCAATGTTTTCAGGAAATGGAAATACTTGAGAACTATTATCCCAGCCGTCTAATCTTGAACCTTTTAACCTATGTTCAAGTAGTTTTTTGACATCATCATCGGTTAATGGTGCAATGTTGAATTTAGACTGTTCTCCATTTGCGAGTCTTTCCCAAAGGGCGGGCTGTAATTTTTCTGTTACCTCAGCCGCTTGTGGGGTCATTGCAAGAATTATCCACATATCGTGATCACTTGCGAGATTGTACAACCGTTTAAGCGTTGCCAAGTAATCACCAGACTGTCGAGAAGTCAGCTTACGATTAAGCGATACATCTTCAAATTCGTCAATCAAAAGAGCAACACCCCCAGCATTACTGGCTAATTGTAATGCACGAATAAGGGCTGAGAAATACGGGGCTTCTTCGTTTTCTGCAACTAAACTTCCCGGTTTCCCAGCAACAAAATCCCTGTATTCATAATAGGGTTTATCTAAAGTTTGCACCACAAGCATTCCAAACCTATATGCAATTTCTTCGACAGATGTAATCCCCTTTTGTATCACGCCTTTAGCGATTTCATCAATGGCTTCTTTTTCTCGCCGATTCCTTTTAACGCTCTCGAGCCAACTATGAAAAGGATTGGTATTAAACAAAGGACTTTGTGAGTTTGACAGGCTAGGAGAGACGAATTCCCATATCATTTTTGCAAATGGCTCACGCCCAATTTGTTTCAAAAGATAGTTTGCCAAATCATAAAATTGTACTCCTGGAGTATCAAAATAAAAGGATCGAATTCTTAGGGCTGGGAATTTTTCTCGCTCTAACCAGCGAAGTATGTAGGATTTACCACTTCCATATTCACCCAAAACGGCATAAGCCTTTGCTCCTTCAACTCGATTCATACGATCAAAAAAACTATTAAAGTGGCTTAACCATCTTTCAGGCATCCATAACTCACTGTTTCCAATGGGTGCGCCACTTCCTGCCGACTCAAAGGGATTGAAACTTAGTCCAAAATCACTTAATTCTGCCATAATGCCCTCAATTCTCGATGAAATCGAATATGTGAAATATAGCGTCCACGTTCATCTCTCATGTAGCCTCTTAGCTGATAATCTGCTTGGGACTTTAGAGTCGCTCCAGCATGGGCAAAAGATGCTGATGTTGGTATTAAAACTACATCAGCATATTGCTCTTTTTGGATTGCTAATATGGATTTGAATAAACGCTCAAGTGTAATCCCAATTTTTGGAGCATTATCGAAAATAAAATTCCTAATTGAAATAGTTGTCCACTCATTTGAAGGGCTGATTAAACCACTAAAGAGTTTCTTCAAGGCTGTATCTGATTTTTCTTCATGCAAACAAGTTAGGTACATAACACCAATACCACCGTTATCCTCAAGAAAAATTTCTTCTAAGAATCCCAATTCATTTCTACACCAATGCCGAATTCCATAAAAAACAGCATTCACTTCATCTGGTGTTTTTAAGAGGCGATATTTTTCAGGGTCAGTAAAATTTTTTAACTCAACAGGAGTTATCTCTGGATGCTTTGGATTTCCCGACCAAGTAACTTTACTGCCACTTTTAATTAAAGTGTCAAAACTGGTAGGTAAAGTATCAAAAAGACTAAAAAATACTCTTTGGCAGTCAGTTTGATTAACAATAAGTCTAACAAATACATCTCGCTCTAAAAAACTAAGTCTCGAGAAATCGCAGTCTGTAACCCTAACCAATCTCTGAGCATCTGAATTTTGTTTATTTATTTTATACAAACCTTCTTTTAACTCTAAAACACCCAAGTGTTTTAAGATATTTCTTTGGTGAAACAAAGTTGACCTTGACGGTTTTTTAGTTTGCCCAAAACGAATAGAAAATTCGCCTGTTCGCATTTTTTCATCAAGTTCACCTGCTTTTAGCCCGTCAGGTGAAGCACTAACATAAAGGATAAGCTCTTTCAGAGCCAAAAAATCTACAGAACGCATCCACAGCGATTTTAATGCGTTGGTTGACATAGCATTAGCGTATCACACTCCTGTATTGTCATTGGTCACTTTGCAAATTCAAATTTATTTCTTAGCCCCTCGAGTCTTGCCCTCACTTTCTCCTCCCAGCCTTCACCTGTGGCTTGGTAAAATTCGTGCTGCTCGAGTTCTGGCGGCAAATAACGCTGCTTAAAACTGCCTTCTGGGTCATCAAAATAATAGGCATAACCTTGCCCATACCCTAGGCTTTTCATGTATCCCGTTGGGGCATTTCGTAAATGCAACGGCACAGCCGCGCCAGTGTGTTGTCCCGCAGTCTC
>JAYWHB010000347.1:0-3701 GCA_043777915.1 Deinococcales bacterium | reverse complement strand
AACAATTTTTGCAAATAGTTGAATCGCTCGGATTGAGCATGGATGGTGTAAAATGAAGGATTACCATATCAACCTTTTCTTTCACGAAAAAAGCAATTGTTGGGTGGCTGACTTACCCGACTTTCATTACTGTTCGGCATTGGGCGACACGCCATTGGAAGCCTTACAGGAACTTGAGATTGCCAAAGCACTTTGGCTCGAGGCTGCAAAGGAAAAAGGACATGAAATCCCTGAACCAAGGTATCGTCCAGCAATTTATTCGGTATTTAACAGGGTAGAACCATTAAAGGTATCGGCAAAGAAACCTTCTGTTACCAAAAAAACATCTCCGAAAATCCAAAAGAAACGTGTTGCAAAACAAATCGTAGCTGCTCTGTGAAGGTCTTAAATGTCTAAAAAAGCCAAGCAAATCTCTAAACCAATTCTCGAGCCGATGCCACCCACCACGGCTGCCTCGAGCGCACGTTCTTTATGGCGACGTAATGGTTTATTTTTTGCAATTGGGATGTTTGTTTTGGCTAATGTTTTTTTATTGGCAATGGATAGCAAAGTGATTGCACCTACGGCTTTTGGAATAATTACGTTTCTGACGATTTTTTCGATTACTACGGCAATAACGTATGGTTTGCAGTATTTACAAGTCAAGCGCAGAGCAACCTTTGAGGCTTGGACAGAACACAAATGGAAGCTCTGGCGCGAAGGTTTTTAATAAAGAGGTGTACCTATGAATGCAGTTCTCGAGCAACAAGACATCAAAATAAGCAACGATTTTCCCCTTATTTTTGAACGTTCTAAAACGGGTCGGCGTGGCGTAATTCCACCGCAAGCCACCAAAGCCCAAGGCGTGAGGCTGGGGGATTTACTGGGCGCAGAAAACCTGCGGGTCTCGAGTTTGCCGCTTCCAGAAGTTTCCGAACTCGACTTGGTGCGGCATTACACGGGCTTGGCAAACCGTCAGATGAGCGTTGATGCCAATTTTTATCCGCTTGGAAGTTGCACCATGAAATACAACCCAAAGGTCAATGAAGTCGCGGCTGGTTGGTTTACCAGTTTGCACCCGTACCAAGACCCAAGCACGGCTCAAGGGGCGCTCGAGTTGCTGTTTAACTTGGCTTCCGACCTCGGGCAGATTACGGGTATGGATGCGGTGACTTTGCAACCAGCCGCAGGAGCGCACGGCGAATTTACTGGCATTCTGATGATTCGCAAGTATTTTGAACAAAAAGGCGAACTCGAGCAACGCCGAATTGTGATTTGTCCAGATGCCGCCCATGGCACAAACCCCGCCACGGCTGCCATGGCTGGATTTACGGTGGTCGAAGTTCCAGGCAACGAACGTGGTGAAGTGGATTTTGATGCACTCGAGGCGGCGCTCAACCCAAAAGTGGCAGCGATCATGCTAACCAATCCAAACACACTCGGGATTTTTGAAACGCGGATTCTCGAGATTAGCCAAAAAGCCAAAACCCTTGGAATTCAGTTGTATTATGATGGGGCAAACACCAATGCGATTGTTGGCAGAGCGCGTCCGGGTGATATGGGCTTTGATGTGATTCACCTTAATTTGCATAAGACCTTTACCGTGCCGCACGGTGGCGGTGGTCCCGGAACGGGTCCTGTTGGGGTTAAGGCGCACCTCGAGCCATTTTTGCCAACACCGATTATTGCTCGGGCGGCAAATAACTTTGTTCTCGAGTTTGACCGCCCGAACAGTATTGGGCGGGTTCGGAGTTTCTACGGTAATTTTGGCAATCTGGTACGGGCATATACTTATATTCGCAGCCTTGGCGCAGAAGGGCTACACGATGCCTCGAGCATGGCGGTGCTAAATGCGAATTATTTGCGGGTTAAATTCCAGCAAATTGGTTTTGAAACTGCCTACAACCGAGTCAATATGCACGAATTTGTGGCTGTGCCGCCCAAAGGCATGAAAACATTGGACTTTGCCAAAGCGCTGCTTGACTATGGTATTCACCCGATGACGGTGTACTTTCCGCTAGTGGTTTCCGAAAGCATGATGGTTGAACCCACCGAAACCGAGAGTCTCGAAACCATGGACAGATTCGCCGAGGTGATGCAGGAAATTCTTCTAAAAGCCAAAGCCAATGCGGGTTGGCTCGAGAATGCGCCGTATAATACTGTGGTGCGGCGTTTGGACGAAGTGCTGGCAGCCAAAAAGCCGATGCTGACCTATCAGAAGCTCGCTAAGTCCTAATCGCTTTTATGAGTGACTGGCGGGATAATCCCGCCAGTTTTTCTTTTTTGTTTCGAGGTGTACAATTCTCAAATGTCTATTCTCTATGAAGATGTTTTTCGCAGTGCTGAAAAAAGTAACATTAGGCTTGAAATCATCAAAGGTGCAACCGTTTGGGAAGCCAGTCCAGTCTTTCAGCACCAATGGGAAGTTGACCGCATCCGCGCAACGATTCGACGACTCGAGCCTGAGCAATGTGCTTGCGTTTCGATAGCCGATGTGTTGTTTAAGTTTCCAGACGGCTCACAAAAACGTCCAGACATTGCCATTTTGTGCGCTATGCCAGACCGCAGTATTACCGAGAACGCGCTTGAAGTCGTTCCTACAGCAGTTGTCGAAATTATTTCTAAGAATTACGAGTACAAAGATTTAGTGCTTGCCCCACCGTTTTATCTCGAGGCTGGGGTTCTGGATATTCTGATTTTTAATCCAGCCGATAACTCTGTGCTGCATTACCGTCCAGACTTGGAAAAGCCGAATCAGTATCTTTCGCCGATGACGCTTACACTCGAGTGTGGTTGTGAAATTACAGTCTAATTTTTGGTTATTGCAGTGTTTCGATGCGTAGTTTTGGAAAACTTGTTGCGTACACCCTCGAGTCGAGCGTCAAGAGCGTTAAGCCTCGTTCTTGGGCATGTGCGCCAATCAGGAAATCAGCAAGGATTCTTCGCGGTTCTGGTGATTGTTGTTTTTTTCGTGCAGTTGCATAAATTTGAAATCCAATTCCGGCTTCACGCCATATAAGCGGTTCAAGATTCCAGTCATTTTCAATTTTAGTTGTTTTTAAGAAGGCTTCTATAACTGACAATGGTGCGTTTTGGTTTGGCGATAAGCTCAGCGTAAACTGGTGGACAAATAATCAGTTTCCCCTTTTCTGAAGCTGCCAGCAATCCATTTTCGGCTTTTCAGCATGAGCATCTTCTGCTTCAAGCAATGCCGTGATGATGTTGGTATCAATGCTGGTCATGATTCCCAACCTCGAGATTCTTCGGTTTCGGCAACAATTTGTTGCAAACTTTTCCCTTTTCCGATTCGTTCTACACCTCTAAATTGACGAAAAGGATTTTCGCGGTGCTGCGGTTTAATTTCAATGCTTGCCCCCAATGGTTGAAACTCGAGATAATCACCGCTTTGTACACCAAGAAGCCTGCGAATCTCGAGTGGGATGGTAATTTGTCCTTTGCTGGTGATTTTAGCACTTATTTTCATATCCTTACTGTAGTTGGGTTTTTCCTTACTTTCAAGTAGGTTATCTCGAATGATTGTATTGCA
The DNA here is from genome assembly GCA_043777915.1 of Deinococcales bacterium. Lineage (GTDB taxonomy): Bacteria > Deinococcota > Deinococci > Deinococcales > JAAFIG01 > JAAFIG01. Next base: position 175 of record JAYWHB010000347.1, on the reverse strand, counting down.
ATAAACTTGACAAGACTGCACTCAAGTTTTATTGTGTCATTATGTTAAGCCACTACCCTCTCTCTTGGCTCTCGAGGTAACTATGAACCCAGAACGATATACCGAACTTGCATTGCAGACCTTACAAACTGCTCAAGCCAAAGCCCAAACCATTGGTAATTCGCAGCTTTTACCA
>JAYWHB010000346.1:0-3702 GCA_043777915.1 Deinococcales bacterium | reverse complement strand
CTCGAGCCGAACGCAAAAGCAGGTTAGCTGCCCAGCAACAGCGCGACACCAGTGCCAACCGCTTTGACGACCGTACCCACGAACAGGTGCAAGCCCTTGATGCTTTAGCGGCTGCCCAAAAAGCGGCTGGAGCAGCCACCCAAGCCCTAGAATTGGTCTTATCGCCCTTAGACTTGCCACTTGAACGCAGTGCTTTTATCGCCGCCCAAGCCCAGTTAAACGCCGCCCTTGCGACCCACGCCGCTCATGACAATCATTTGCAACAAATTGGGCGTTTAGAAGCTGAAACCACCCGCCTAAAAGAAGCCCTTTTCGAGCGCCAAAACGAAATTACCGAACTCGATGGCAAACGCCTAGAATTAGAAGCTCGGCGCGACCAATTAACCGAACGGGTCCAAGAAATGCGGGCGCAACTCGAGAATCCAGACATCAAGGCGTGGCGGGAGCGCTTAAATAAAGTCCGCACTCGATTGGGCGAACTGCGCGGCTCACTGCGTGATATAAGCCGCGCCACAGCCCGAACCCAAGGTGAACTCGATGTCGCAAAACAGCGCTTACCCCAAGTTCAAAGCCAATCCGAAATGGCTAAAGACCACTTGCAGCACACCAAGCAGCAACTCGAGACGACCAAAGCGATTCATCCGCGTATGACCGTTAGTTCAAGTCACGAATCACTCGAGCAATTAGAACGCACCGCTCAGCGCTTAGAAAACGCTTTAGATAAAATTTTCTACGCCCAAAAACCAGCCCTCGAGACCCCAGAAACTTTTTTACCTGTGCTGGACTTGCACCAACCACGCTTTACTTTAGATGGTCAAACCGTCAGTGCTGATAACTTAAGCAGCCACTTAATTCAAGAACTCGAAGAAGCACAGCGTTTACTGACCGAAGAAGAAGCACGGGTTTTTCATAATGAATTGGTCTTTGGCTTAGCCGAAAAGCTCGATGAACGCCTGCGTGAAGCCCGTGTTTTTGTCAAAAGTATCAGGGCTACCCTATCTGAGCTTCGTTTTCATGACGAACAACTTGACCTTGAACTGCACCGCACCACGACTGGCGGACTGGCTGATTTTATAGATGGCAAAATCGCCCCAGCCTTCCAGCCCGCCACTTGGCTCGAGCAAGTCGGAATTACAGTGCGCGAACTGATTGCCCGACTACGCAACCAACAAAACCCTGAAATCAGTTTCCCACAAGCCTTAGAAGCCGCTCTTGATTACCGCGAATGGTACGGCTTTACTTTTTACAGTATCGTGGCAGACCGCCGCGTCGAAATTACCGACCGAAAATTCCAAAGCCGTTCTGGAGGCGAGCGTAGTGCTGTGCTGTACACCTTTATGTTTGCAGCCCTCGGCGCTCGGTTTGCTGCCATGGGCATTACTGCCCCGCGTTTAATTGGACTAGACGAAGCCTTTGCAGGGATGGATCCACATAATATCGCGGCACTTTACCAAATCATGAGTTCATTAGACTTAAGTTTAATCGCCACCAGCCCATCGGATATTTACCTGTCGCGTTCGCTTGATATTGCCAGCGCCTACCGATTATTTCGCGTCTCAAGCCTCAACGGAGATGGGGTCTCGAGTATTGCCAGATTATGGAACGGCACTCGGGCTTTAGATATGGGGATGTGAGAAAGGCGAAAGGCGAAAGGCGAAAGGCGAAAGGCGAAAGGCAAAGGCAAAGGCAAAGGCGAAGGATGAACCAGTTCATATCTATTCTGTTTGAACTCGAGCAGCAAGGGTTGGGGCGTGTCCTACGTCTTGCTTTAGAACGGTATAAACGCGATGAAACACTTGGGCGGGTTAGCCAAGCGCTTGAGCCAGATGATGTGATTGCCCTCGAGCGCTTACTTGGTAAAACAGTACGAACCCTAGATTTACAGGTTTTAGATACGGCACTGCAAAAAAGTAAGTACCAGATTTCACTGCTTGAAGTGCTGGAAATGCTTCATCAAGCGCCGATTATCAGTGCTAAAAAACAGCGTCTACAACTCGAGCAAGCGTTTTTGAATGCGCTAAATACCGTTTCAGACATCGAATGGAAAAATCTTCTCGAGCATGGCGAGGCAGGCGCAACTCGAATTAAACGAGCCATCAAAGAAAAACAAGCCCTCAACCTTGAAATTATCTCAAAAGCAGTCACCGCTCTGCGACAGCAACCTGAACGTTTACCCAGCCTTGCGACTCGAGTGGCTGGTCATGCCCATGCACTAGACGCAGACACACCAAATGGGCAAATACTGCTAGATGCCCTAAGCGCTCTTCATCTTGAGCCTCCAGTCCGTGATGGTGTTTCCTCGAGTGTGCTGGTTGCCAATATGTTTGGCTTTAGGTGTGTACATTTGCCTTGGCGCGAAGTGACCAGCTTAAAACTACCATCAGATGTGATTCTGCTCGAGAATCCAGCCGTTTTTGAAGCCTTGCTTGATCATGGTGTGCAGTACCCAATGATATGCAGTCAAGGACAACCAAGTGCCACTTGTATTGCCTTACTTGATCGTACCGAAGGCAAAATTTTCTTTGCTGCCGATTTTGATTTGGGTGGATTACGCATTGCCAAACGCATTAAAGAGCGTTACCTAAATCAGTTTGTAACATGGCATTACGATGTTGCTGCCTACCAAAATGCTATTTCACAAAGTGGCGGATTTCCCTTGACTGCCAATCTCGAGCCATTCAAAACAATCTTCCCTGAACTGGTCAGTGCTATTGAGCAAACAAAACGTGGCGCTCACCAAGAAGCTATTCTGGACTTATTCTGCCGTACAATACCAAGATGAAACCAGACCCTCGAGAAACCATTTGGGGAGAACACAAAGACGTAATAGAAACCCGACTTAAAAACCTAGACCCAGATTTAGAGCAGTACGTGCGAGAATTTGCTTACGGCACAATTTATGCTCGTGCTGTCCTCGAGCCAAAAATCCAAGAATTGCTTGCCATTGTCATGCTCTGCGCCTTGGGCAACCCAAGCGAACTTAAAACCCATTTTAGAGGCGCACTGAACAATGGCGCAAGCGAACTTGAGGTGCGTGAAACCCTGCTGTTTGCCATTCCTTACCTTGGCTTCCCACGGGTGATAGGCGCATTTGCAGTGCTGCAAGAGGTATTAGGGAAACAACGAAAAGAATAAACACGGGTCTCGAGAAGAAGCCAAAGCCTTTTCTTCGTTGTCTTGAGTGGCGATTTGTGCAGTGCTTTTGGCTGCCAAAAGCACTGAGCGTTGACGGAGTTGCCTTGTTTCAAGAATAGCATCTTAAATTTTTGCTTGTGGTTCAAAACATGGGTACATTGACTTTTGATAGCGGTGAGTCTAAACTCACCACATGGCGAATATCGCTTATCCTTATTTTTCAAACAAACTCGAGGATGTGTACCCGCCACTGGTCGCAGATTTGATTCAGCTAAAACATTCTGGTCATCATGATTGTATTGGACAAATGATTCGTATGGTAGCTGACCTTAAGAATTTCGGTACTGACTCAAGGTTTTATAAAGGACTAGGTGGTCCTTTGGTTGAACTTAAATCCCGTTCTCGAGGTGGTGATAAAGGGGGTGCGCGAATTTACTTATTCCGAGGTATCGAAAATACATTTTTCTTGTGTCGAGCAGAGTGTAAACATGATAATCAAGCCGATGCTATTTTACTGGCTGACACGGCTGAGATTGCAACGGCTTACCGCAATGGGTCACTCATTTT
>JAYWHB010000345.1:0-10419 GCA_043777915.1 Deinococcales bacterium | reverse complement strand
CTTGCTCGAGTTGGCGTAATTGGCTATCTTCTTCTGGGCTTAATTTGATAAATCTTGGTCTACACATTCTTGTAGTTTACACGGGAAACACTTAGTATCACTCCATGACCTCGAGCCTAGCTTCCCGCCCGAGCTTATGCTTCACTATACCAATGCCAGTACAATCGTCAAAACAGGTAACGCCAGTAATGTCGAAAGCATCACACATGCCATCACAAAATTCGGCTCGAGGTCGTTTTCCAAGGCAATAATACTGGCAAGTACCGCCGTCGGCATCGTGGCTTGGATAATCCCCACCGCCCGCTCGAGTCCAGTCACGCCAAAAACGGGCGCAAGCGCAAAGGCAAGCGTGGCTGCGCCAATTAAACGGATGCTGCTGGCAATCCAGACATCAGAGGTGAATTTTGGCATTCCAGTATTGGCAAGTTGTACCCCTAGCCCAACCAGCATCACGGGAATCATCGCATCTGCCAGTAATTGTCCACCTCGAGCAATCGGTGTGGGTAGATCAAAACCAAGCAGATTAACCACAATCGCGGGGATAAGGGCAATTAAAGCTGGGGTTTTGAGGACGCTAAAAAGTGCATTCAAGCTGATACCTTTGTGCCAATTGGCAGCCGCCACACCGACAATAAAACTGATTGTTAGAATCGCAAGAAAGTAAACCACAGCAATCGGTAAGGCTGCTGCGCCCATGTCAAATTTAACAATCGGTAAGCCCATATTGCCCGTATTGCCAAAAATGGCAATCAGAACATAAGCGGCAATCGTGGCAGGTGGGCGCTTGAGCAGGGTTGCAACCAGAAATCCTAGTACCGCTACGCCCAAATGCACCGCCGTGGTGTAGAGCGTCACTCGAGCCGCCACAGTTATATCTATTTTGGCGCTGGAAAGGGTTTGGAAAACAAAAGCGGGGATGAACAGGTAATAGGCAGCTCGAGAAAGGGTGCGGGCTTGTAACTCGAGGGGTTTGGCAACCATTGCGCCGAGTCCAACCAAGGCAAAGACGGGCAGCAGTGTGCCAATGAAAATACTGAGTAGTCCGGTCATGTTAAGTCTCGAGGGGTGAGGTTTATTGTGGGCTTAAAATTGGTTATTTGTGGGTTTGTCGTAGGGGCGAACCCCTGTGTTCGCCCTCTTGACCATATACACGCACCTTCGGGCATGGTCGCCTGTGAGACGATATGATTTGATTTTTCTAAGAATTTACTGTGGGCTGAGTAACCTTGGCGTAATGCCTGTGCGTCGGCTGTACTCTTCGGCAATGCTTTCCCCAGCAATCCGTCCATGTCCAACATCGGCAATCATCACCACACTACCGCCAAAACCGCCGCCAGTCAGTCTTGCGCCGTGAATCCCTTTGGTGCTGCGTGCCAATTCAACAATCAGGTCTATTTCGGGTTCAGAGACATCATAATCATCGGTCATCGAGGCGTGCGAGGCGTAGAACAACGTACCAAGGGTAACAAGGTCGCCCGTTTCTAAGGCAGCCACGGCTTTTAAGACTCGAGCGTTTTCACTAATCACATGCTTGGCGCGGCTCGAGAAGGGCTTGGGCAGACCCGCAACCCGTTCAAGGTCGTGCGGCAGTAAGTCGCGTAAACTCGAGATTCCCAGTAATTCGCAAGCTTTGTCACATTCGGCACGGCGGGTTTTGTAATTGCGGCTGCCGTGTTCGGTGGCGGATAAACTATGGCTGATGCCACTGTGCAGAATGACCAACTCGAGGTTCTTGGGTAGCGGTACGGTGCGGGTTTCAAAGGTCTTAAAGTCAATAAAGAGCGCTTCGCCATCACGACCTAGGCTACATGCCATCTGGTCAAGCAGTCCAACCCTTGCACCAACCAAACCGTTCTCGGCACGTTGGGCAATTTTGGCAATTTCTAAGTCTGATAACTCGAGACCATAGGCGGTTCTCAGGGCTTTGGCAGTACAGACGAGTAAGGCAGCACTCGAGGATAAGCCACTGCCAAGCGGCACATCACTCGAGAAGACCGCATTAAAGCCTGTTAAATGGTGTTTGTCGCCTAAAAGCACGTCGGTGATGCCTTGGATGTAATCGAGCCAGTCCATTCCAGCCGCTTCTTGCCCAAGTCGGTATTCCATGGTCTGGTTTTTTTGGACACTAAAAATCCGTACTGTTTGGTTGGCTCGAGGCTCGAGCAACATCGTGCAGCGCTGTATAATTGGTGTTGGCAACACCAGTCCATCGTTGTAATCGGTATGTTCACCAATTAAGTTGACCCTACCCGGACTCGAGGCTTGCACACTGGCGTGGCTGCCAAAACGATTTTTGAAAATGGTCTGTAAATCCATATCTTTAGTTTAGCGTTTTTTCATCTATTACAATGGTTGCTTTGCTCATTTTGTATTTTTGCTGTCTTGAACGGGTTTTTTAATTTTTGACTGAAACTTAGGCTGTTCGTACTCGAGTGCATTTGTGCAAGGGGTGCTTGCAAGTGAGGGCTTGGGGCTTTAGGATACGCAACACCGAATTATTATGATTCTTAAAGAACGCTACGAACAGGACTTACGTCTGGTTGCCTCAAGGCAAGGTTGGATTGTCTTTGTGTTGCTAATTGCTTGGCTGCTTTTAATCCCGCAGCTTTTTCCTGCTTATGCCTATCCTGTGGCGCTTTTTATGGTCTACAGTTTGGTGGCAATAGGCTTAAATATTCTGGTCGGTTTTACTGGGCAGATTTCCTTGGGTCACGCTGGATTTTTTGCAATTGGGGCGTACACCATAGCCAAGCTCGCGCCAATCATCACTTTTCCAGCCGCGCTACTGGTGGTGGTGGTCTTATGTGCGGTGATTGGCTATTTGGTCGGTATTCCAGCCTTAAAACTCGAGGGTCCGTACTTAGCAATTGCCACTAGCGGCTTTGGTTTAGCGGTTCAACAATTTTTTGGCAACACCCCCAGCGACTGGTTTGGCGGGCAATCTGGGCTAATCGTTGAAAAAAGCCAATTGTTTGGCGATTTGTTTGCCAGAGACCGTGCCTACTATTACATCATCTTAGGGGTGGTACTGCTGATGGTCTACATGGCGTTTAATTTGGCACGTTCACATGTGGGTAGGGCATTTGTGGCGGTGCGAGATGCCGAACTGGCAGCCCAAACCAGTGGGGTCAATGTGGCTAAAATCAAGACCCTTGCCTTTGCGATTTCGGCGGTCTATGCAGGGGTCGGTGGGGCGTTGTTTGCGCCGTTACTGGGTATTGTCTCGCCCGAGAGTTTTAGTTTGCTCTTAAGTGTGCAATTCCTGAGCATGATTGTGATTGGTGGTATTGGCACGGTGGCTGGTGGCATCCTTGGGGCTGGTTTGGTGACGGTGCTTCAAGACCAATTGGCACAAGCCGGAGGTTGGTCCGGTTTGCTGTACGGTTTGGTTGTGCTTGTGGTGATGATTGTCGAACCACTTGGTTTGTATGGACGCTGGATGAAAATTAAATTGTACTGGAAAGCGTGGCCATTTTAATGAAGGCGAAGGGCAAAAGCGACCCAAGCCCGCAGGTGCTGCTGTAGGGGTCAAGAAGGCAAAGGTTAAAAGTGAAAAAGCAATACATAATTCAAAAGTCTCTTGAACCTCGAGTAACACAGGTTCGTCCTTCGCCTTTTGCCAAAAGGACGCTCTATGACTTTTGAACAAGCCATTCGCTTACTGATTATTGGTGTTGAAATCGGCAGTATTTACGCATTGGTGGCTTTAAGTGTGGTGCTTTTATACCGCACTTCAAGGGTCCTAAATTTTGGTCAGGGTGAATTGGCACTGCTGGCTTGTTTCTTAACCTTTACCCTGACTTCACGTATGGGTGTGCCGTTGTGGTTGGCGTTCTTAGCGGGTTTAGCCGCCAGTGCAGTCGCGGCTGGGGCGTTTTACTTTTTTTTAATGCGCCGCGCCAAAGCCCAAGACCCGATGGGATTACTGATTCTGACACTTGGTTTTAGTTTATTTGCCAATGGTGGTTTGTCGCTGCTTTTTGGAGTGGACAATAAACAACTGCCCGGTTTTGTGGATGTGATTGAAACTTGGACAATCGGTGGGTTTTCGATTTCCAAAAATTCGGTATTGGTGGCAGTGGCGGGTTTAATTCTGATGGTGGCGCTGTACTTATTTGTACAAAAAAGTAAAATTGGCTTAGCGATGCGGGCTGTTTCTCAAAATCCAGAAGTGGCAAAAGCCCTTGGTATTCCTGTCAATCTGGTACTGGTCTCGAGTTGGGCAGTGGCAGCGATCCTCGGTAGTGCGGCAGCGTTACTACTTGCACCCGCGATTTCCTTAAATCCAAGTATTATGCTTGACCCACTGAATAAAGGTTTTGCTGCCGCCGTGGTTGGTGGTATGACCAGTTTGCCTGGGGCGGTACTTGGTGGATATTTACTGGGCATTATCGAAGCCTATGTGGGTAATTTTGTTCCAGCTTTTAAGTTAGCCCTTGCATTTATTTTGGTTATTTTGGTGTTGGTGTTTCGTCCTCATGGTTTGCTCGGCGAGAAAGAAACTCGTCGCGCTTAGGGAAACAAAAGGAGTATGTATGCGTAAGAGAGTGGTTATTGGTGTTACAGCAGGGTTGTTTGCAATTGCTGCAGGGCTTTCGGGTATGGCACAAGATATTGGTGTGACCAAAACCAAGATTAAAATTGGCACTTGGGGACCAACTTCTGGACCATTCCAACAATTTGGACGGGTGATGATTGGGATTGAAGCCCTCGTCAATAAAGTCAACCGTGAAGGCGGTATCAATGGTCGTCAAATCGAACTGATTAAACGCGACGATGGTTACGATCCAGCCCGTACCAAACTGGTGGTTAAAGAATTGGTCGAGCGCCAAGGTGTCTTTGGGCTGGTTGGCGGGGTCGGTACTGCCAACGGCGCTGCTATTCTCGAGGATGTGCGCTTGAATCAAATTCCTTGGGTTTCGCCAGCCACAGGCAGCACCCTATTTAGTCAAATTAAAGATGGTAAGCCACGCACCCCAAGTGTTTTTGCAACCTATACCAATTATGTAATTGAAAGCACCTTGTTGTTGCGTTACGCCGTCAACACCTTAAAGTTTGATAAAGTTGCTGTTGCCTATGTCAATAACAGCTTTGGTAAAGAAGGTTTGGGTGGTGTAAAAGCCGAAATCGCCGAACTCAAAGGCAAAGCCAATTTGGTTGCCGAAGTTTCACATGAACAAACCGAAAGTAACTTGGCGCTGCAAGCCCTGAAACTCAAAGACAGTGGTGCAGAAGCCCTTGTGTTGTACACCGCAGGCGATGCGATGCTTTCCTTGTTGCGTGAAATGGCTAAAATTGGTTACAAGCCACAAGTGCTGGCTTCCAGTGTTGTGGCGGGTGCAATCCTCCAAGCTGGTCCTGCCACCCAAGCTAATGGTGCAATTATTGCCAGTTACATTCCAATTCCAACAGCCGCCCTTGCTGACGGTAAAAACGGCGATCCTCGAGCCGATGCTGCTTTTGCTGAACTCTTAAAACTTGCACCTGATGCAGTCAAAGCCGATCCGCTTTCGACCATCGCAGGTTGGGCATTTGCCGAACCGCTCATTGAAGGTTTGCGCCGCGCTGGTCCAAACTTGACCCGTGATAATTTTGTCAAAGCCATGGAAGGTATCACCAATTGGAAAGGCAGTTTATTCAACAGCATTTCCTTTAGTCCAACTGATCGTCAAGGCAACAACAGCGTCTTTTTGGTCAAAGGTGTCTACGCACCACGCCCAGGTTTTGTGGCACTGAGCGGCTGGGTTTCTTTTAACAGCGAACGCTAAATTATTGTTTCTCGAGGGGCGCGAACAATGCGCCCCTTATTCAAAATAAAAATATGAAAAATTGGAATTTACAATGAGTACCTTACTTGAAGCAAAAAATGTCACCCTGCGTTTTGGTGGGGTAACGGCTGTCAATGATGTTTCTTTTAACGTCGGTACAAATGAAACCGTGGCGCTGATTGGACCCAACGGCGCAGGGAAAAGCAGTTTATTTAACTGTATTACCGCCCTTTATAAACCTCAAGTTGGTACGATTCAATTTGCGGGGCAAGAACTGACCAAAGCCAGCCCAGACAGCGTAGCCAGTCTTGGTATCTCGAGGACGTTTCAGAACATCGAGCTTTTTGGTGGTTTAACAGTTCTCGAGAATCTGCTCTTGGGGCGGCATCAGCATATGAAAGTCAGTTTATTTCACGCCATGCTCGGTACACCCACTTGGGTCAAGAGCGAAGTGCAACAAATTAAACGTGCCGAAGCAATGATTGAACTTTTAGAATTACAGCCCTACCGTGACCGCCGAGTCCGAGGTCTACCATACGGCGTACAAAAAATAGTCGAAATCGGACGTGCCTTGGTCTCTGAGCCAAAACTACTCTTGATGGATGAACCTGTGGCGGGTTTAACTTCGGATGAGAAAGACGAATTGGTGCAACGCTTAGGCGAACTGAAAAACGAACTCGGGCTAAGTATTTTACTGGTCGAACATGACATCCGCGTTGTCTCTAGTCTAGCCGAACGAATTGTGGTTCTCGAGTACGGGCGTAAAATTGCTGATGGTACGCCCGAACAAATCCGCAACGACCCTGTGGTGATTGCTGCCTATCTTGGCGAAGAAGCCGAAACACTCGAGGGACAAAAAAAATGAAACAGCCCCTACCTTTTGCCTTTCGCTTTTCGCCTTTCGCCTTCTTACTCGTAAGACAGCACCTATCGGGCTACTCGCGCTTTCGCCTTTTGCCCTTTGCCTTAAGGTCTCTATGTTAAAACTCGAGAATATCGAAGCTGGTTATAGTCGCCAGACAATTGTGTTGCGTGGAGTTTCTTTGGAAGTGCCGCAAGGTAAAATCGTTACCCTGCTCGGCGCGAATGGCGCAGGTAAAAGCACCACGCTTAAAACGATTATGGGTTTAATAGATGATGAACCACGCAAAGGCAGTGTGGTTTTTCAAAGTCAGACCCTGACCCATAAGGATACCGAAAGTATTGCTCGAAGCGGTATTGCTCTTGTGCCAGAAGGTCGGGGGATGTTCAAGGACTTAACCGTTTTTGAAAATTTAATGCTTGGGGCGTATCACCACAGCGCCACTGCCCAAAGCACCTTACAAGATGTGTTTAAGCGCTTTCCTCGGCTCGAGGAGCGCAAAAGCCAACACGCGGGAACGCTTTCTGGTGGTGAGCAGCAAATGCTGGCGATTGGACGTGCCTTGATGAGTCGTCCCAAACTGATTTTACTCGATGAACCGAGCCTTGGACTTGCGCCAAAATTTGTCCAAGAAGTCTTTAATGCGATTGCCAGTATCAATACCGAAGGGGTCAGCGTGATGCTGATTGAACAGAACGCCAAAAAAGCCCTCGAGATTGCTGATTATGCCTACGTTCTCGAGCATGGCAGGATTGTTCTTGAGGGGACAGGCGCAGAATTACGTGAGAACGAAAATGTTAAGGAATTATACTTGGGCATGACCCATGTGCCGGATACAGGTGTTGGGCGGTTTAGACGCAAACGGCGCTGGAACTAGATGAAACAGGGATTTGATTTTTCTACGCCCGAAATTCTGGATTGGGAACTCGAGGCGATTAGTCAGTCTTTATTTGCCCAGCAACTCGAAATTAGTCCACATGCGTATAAAGCGGCTCGAGACGAACAAATTCCGTATCACGCAATTCTGGAAACGATTATGGTTGGTGTTGCAGTCAGTAAAGATTTGCCAGACAATATGCTTAGTCGTCAGGCAGGCATTAACTTTGAGTATTTGCTTGCTGGGCGTTGGCTTCGTGCTAAAGTCAGTTGGGAAGATGAGTATTACGCTGTCACGATTCATACCTTTTAGGAGTTTTTATGACTTTAATTTCTAATGAAATAGCCAAAGATTATACCTTCCACAGTAAGGGAGTAACATTTATTGTTCATAATATCCCAACGCGGATTCGTACTTCTAGTAGTGGGGAAATTATTGAAACTTTTTCAATGCCAATTGCTTCGAGACTCGACCAATTGCTTGATGATGTGCTGGCAAAAGACCCTACACCACGCACGGTTGAACTCGAGTTTTAGAATATATGCAAGCGCGGCTATAATACGTTAGAATAAAGCTCGGAGTGGGAAAAATGGCTGAGACTGCACGAATTTTGGTAATTGAAGATGACCCTGATATTACTCGGGTCTTGCGTTTTGAACTCGAAGAAGCTGGTTTTGTGGTTCACACTGCCATAGACGGGGTGAGTGGCTTGACGGCTGCTCGAGAAGTCATGCCCGACTTAGTAATTTTAGATTTGGGTTTGCCGGATTTTGATGGGGCTGAAATTGCCCGTCGGGTTCGTAAAACCTCAGATATTCCAATTATTATTCTGACTGCAATGGACGCGATTAGTACCAAGGTCTCCTTACTCGAGGGTGGCGCAGATGATTACCTGACCAAGCCCTTTGAAGCCGCCGAATTGGTGGCTCGAGTGCGGGTGCAACTTCGTAAACACCGTGGTGGCGATGCGATTGTGCTGGGCTTGCTCGAGATTCATATGGAAAAACGCTTGGTGCGTTATAACACCAAGGAAATCCGTTTATCGCCCAAAGAATTTGAATTGCTGGCATTTTTAGCACGTCAACCGGGTCGGGTCTATGCCCGAGATGAAATCGAACGTGGTGTTTGGGGTAGTAACCTAGACGAGAACAGCAATGTTGTGGATGTGCATATGGCAAATATCCGTTCCAAGTTGCGTGACATGGATGGTTATGGTGTGATTCGCACTGTGCGTGGCATTGGCTATGCCTTAAAAGGACAGTAATGGCTGTGGGTGATGAGCTAACCCTCAAAGCTCAAAGCTCAAAGCTCAAAGCTGTGTCATGAGTATCCGTTGGCGCGTGGCTGTGGCAATGGCTGCCTTGTTGGTGTTGTTTGCCTTGACGCTTGGGGCAGTCGTTAGCGCCGTGGTCTTAAATACCTTAGAGACCTATCAGCGTGGGTTGCTCGAGGCGGATGCAACCCAGTTGCAGCAATTGTACGCCTCGAGTAAACCGGGGGTCGTGCCAGCCCAAGAACTGCTTGGTGGGGCAAGGGTGGCTATTTTTAAGAGCGATGGTTCGGAGTTCCAGAACCTCAGTCAGCTTCAAATTCCAGTCTCCGAAATTCAGGCAGTTGGTGGGTCAAGGCGTTTTTGGCGATCCGAAAATTTAATTGTGCTACTTGAACCTTTGCCACGCTTGCCAAGTAAACCGCAAGTGCTGGTGGTGGCTGCCAGTGCCGAGTACATCAATAATTTAGCGGCTCGAGTGCGAGTGGCTACCCTGATTGTCACGGGAATTTTGGTCTTGTTGGCGGTCTTGGGTGGGTATTTATTGACCCAACTTGGTTTGCGCCCTTTAATCAGTGTGGCTCGGCAAGCGCAGGAACTCAGTGAAAGCAACCTTAAACCACTGGTCTATTCTGGCGCTCGAGATGAACTCGGGGTGCTGGTAGAGACCCTAAATCGGATGGTCTTGCGCCTAAACTCGGCATTTGCTGCCCAAAAGACTTTTCTAGCCGAAGTTGCCCATGAGCTTCGTACTCCAGTTACCGCCATCGAGGGTTATGTGCGCCAAGCCAAGCGTGATGCAACCCCAGAGAGCAGTAAAACCCTTGATGACGCGACTCGGGTCGCCAAAAACATGACCCGTTTGGTCTCAGATTTATTGCAACTCTCGAGGGGTGAAGTGGTGCAAGAACTTGTGCCGCACGTGCTGGATGCCAAAGAATTACTTTACGGAGTTGCCAGTGAATTTAATATCAAAGCCATAATTGTGCCACCACACACCGTAGAACTGCTTGGCGACCCAGACCGCTTAGCCCAGTTGTTGCGTAACCTGACCTCAAATGCGGTTCGGGCAGCAGGGGTGGATAACGTACAACTCGAGTTAATAACCAACGATAAAAACCTGATGTTTATCGTGACTGACCAAGGGGCTGGAATTGCCCCAGAATTACTCCCTCGGATTTTTGAAAAATTTGTCAAAGGTGCAACTTCAAGAGGAGCAGGTTTGGGGCTGGCAATCGTGGCACAAATCGCCAAAGTTCATGGTGGTGCAGTCACCGTCAAATCCGAACTTGGAACAGGTACGGTCTTTACAGTCACATTGCCGTTACTCGAGGAAGAATAGGTACAAAGGCGAAAGGCAAAGGGCAAAGGGCAAAAGTTTTTATCTTCACCTTTTCACCTCAAAGCTCAAAGCTACCTTTAGCTCCTCGAGCGTACTGATTGGTTTTTGACATGCCATATTCTGACAGATGAATACTTTGGGTTCTTGGCTTTGACGGTTTGCTAAAAGTGGCAAATTGGCGTTTCCAGCCACAATCGCGGTGTGTGGTCGGTATTGGCTTTGCACCAGTTTTAGCATGGCTTTTGTGTCATCCCTTGTCAAATCGCCAACAATCGCAATTTCTTGGTGTGGTGCAAGGTG
>JAYWHB010000344.1:0-3710 GCA_043777915.1 Deinococcales bacterium | reverse complement strand
AGGGTGTAGCGGTACTCGACATTATTTCGCCATGTGTGACCTTTAACAATGCTGACGACAGCACCAAGAGCTACAGTTATGGTAAGGAAAACGAAGTGCCGATTCATGACATTACCTTTGTTCCAGAATTCTCCGAGATTAGCGTGGATTACGAACCGGGCGAAGTGCTAAGCGTGAAATTGCACGAAGGACCAACGATTCAACTTAAGAAATTAAGTAAAGACCACAATCCAACCGATAGACTCAGCGCTCTAAAACTACTCGCTGATGGTCAACGCAGTGGTGAGTTGGTCACGGGCTTGGTGTACCTCAACGAAAGCCGTAAAACCCTGATAGACACCGAAGATGTACACGCTACGCCACTGGCACTGCTGCCCGAACACCTGACCCGCCCAAGCCGTGAGAGCCTAGAAAAAGTCATGGCAAGTTACGCTTAAATAAGCACAAAAAGTCTACCCCGTTCTCAAGTCTCGAGGGCGGGTTTTTATTTCCAATTATCTAACTTCTCGAGTTTGGCTTCAATCAAGGCTTTTTGTTGCTCAAGCCGCGTGCGTACTGTGGCTTTGAAATTTTCTCGAGCTTGCTTTGCAGTTTGGGCTATATCTTCAAGGTTAATATTTTCTGCTTGTGCGTATGTGCGGCGTAGTAATTGGCGTTGTTTTGGGTCATTGATGTCTATTTCGGTCAATCCCAATTTTTTTGCAAGTGCATTTCTGGCATTTTTCTTTTCATCTAGCACTTGGCTTAAACGAATCTTAATTTCGCTAATGCTCAGTCCTAGTTCGCGCATGGTACTGATTTCCCAAGCTGTTTCAAGCGCAGTGTATGGGTACAAATGCTTTTTAGCGAATCGCAGAATAGGGAAAAGTCCTTCACGGGTATAATGGCGAACTGCATGAACTGTTAAGCCTGTGGCTCGAGCAAAGGCGGCACGTGGAATATAAGGACTTAATTTATATTCTTGTTGTGCTTGGGGGTTAAACCGTTGCAGTAATTTCTCAAGAATTGATGTAGGTAACTGTTGATGAACAAGTTTCCAATGCACAAGTTGGGCTTTGCTGACATCACGAATTTCAAGTTCCAAGTGCATGTTATATCTTTGCATGGTCAGTTGACTGCTTGTCAAGGTAAACTATTTGGCATGAATCTTTTTTGGACAAATACTGAAACTGAAACTTGCCCTTCTTGTGGTACCGCAGACACCGATACGCTCGAGGCGAATCTGACACTGCATTTTGAGAAATCAGTCAAAAGTAAGGAGCTTGACAAAAATAAAACACTGTCTGATTTTTTTAGTTTAGAGCAGTGCGAGTCTTGTGGTGCTTTGCGTTGCGAACTTGCGAATTTAGATGAGTGGGTTTCTGAATTTGCCCTCGAGCAATTTAATATCGAACGTTTTTCGGTGGATAAGACAATCACGACTGCTTTGGTGGCGACGTTGTTACCTTCGGGTGAGTGGTCGGTGCAGCCTTGGGTTGAGCATTCAGATTCTTTGAGGCTCGAGAAGAACCGTATGGATGCGCCTGTTCCGTCTTTAGAGGTTGTTTTGGCTTTACCGCAATCTGAGACCGAGGAGTGGTTATTGTCGGTTCAGGCATTAGATTATGTGCAAGAAAGTCCATTTTCAGATGCCAAATTGGTTTACTTAGCCGTGATTATTGATAGCATTGGGCAGATGCGTGATACGCAAATGCAGCCTAAGGTTTTTGTGGATTCAGAACTCGAGGCGTTGTTGTTGCGTGCTTGTGCTAATCCTCCTTCTGGGCGTGTGCCGTTGCGTCCGAAGGCTTTGCGTTTTCCTGACGCAGAGTTAGCTGGTTCTTTAACTGCTTTTTTAAGCACTTTGGGTGTTCCTGTGGGTGTGGTGGATGTAAGTATAGAAGATCAGATTTATCAGACTTTTGCTGAGAATGGTGGTTTGGAAATCCAAACAAATTATTTTTTTAAGGACGCTCCAGAACAAGAAATTCGGGATTTTACCAAAGCTGCTAAGCGTTTCTTTGGGCTTAAACCGTGGGAATTTATTTTACCAGACTCGTGTATTGCTTTTAAGTTACCCAATGCTGACTGGCAGTACGCTACGGTCATGGGGCATGTGGGTGAATCGTTTGGTTTGGCGATGTTTCCTTCTTGGCTTGGTTTTTGTCAATTTATTCATAATCAAGGTGGTGTTTCGCCTATGGGTTTGGATTTAGAAAACCTTGGTTCTGAAGAAGATTTTTTTTCAGCGCTGATGGCTCGGTTTAATCCAATGGCGAGTCTCGAGCGTCAAGGTGGAATGGAGAGTTTTAATGCTTGTGAGATGATGGAAATTCCTCCAAGGGACATGGCGCGATTACAAAAACTTGGCATTAAACCAGTTTTTGAAGGGCGGTTTGCTTTTGCACAGCGTTTTAATGAGCAGGGCAAATTGGTACAAACCAGTTTGAGTTTGCTCGAGTACACCATACTGCTCGAGGCTTTAACGGCTGGATTTAAGAATTCTGGTTCTAAATTAAATGGTGGCTTTAATGGTGAGCATGGCACGACCTTAATTAAGTACCCAAGTCTTGGGCTTGAAGATGTACCATTGGGGGGGTTCAAATTAGAATTTGTGATTCCTAAGTCGCGGTTTGCAAAACGCAAAACAAAAGTGGTTATTCGGACTTTGGGGACAGAAAGACTCTCCAAAATTGCTCGAGAAGTCAATCGTGTTTTAAGTAAACAATTTGCAGGTGATACTTTAAGAGTTCGGTCTTGGCATAGTGGGGAATCGTATTACTGGGAACGCCCAAGCTCACCGCGTTTAGACCCAAGTCCTTTGGTTTTTCAGGTTGCTTCTATGGAAAAGATTTTTGTAGGGCTTTGGTCGGAGCATCTGCCTGTAAAAATCACCCCGGAATCTGGTGCTGGTTCTAAACTCGAGATTCAATTGTCTTGATTTTTCTGTACCTGCCCTCAAAACTCGAGGGCAGGATTTTTTTTATGGTTTTGCTTATGGTGCAATGGCAATTCCAGTAACTGTTAATCCGCCCAGTAACCGCATGGTTTTGGCTTTACCTGTTTTTAAGTCTATGGTGTATAACTTTGAGCTTCCGTTGACGGTTAGGGTCGCATAAGCTGTGCCGTCACTTGCACCACTAATATCAAATCCAACCGCTTCGTTTGTATCCACACCAAGTTTTCCCACCACGGTCAGTTTGCCTTCGTTAGGTGGCGCTACCGTCACAAGGACATCGCGGCTCGAGTCTATGGCGTACAGCACGGTACTGGTGGCTGTGGCGTTGCTGTTCGTGTAGGCAGTGCCAGCAATCATTGGGGCTGTTCCGCCATCGGTGTAATTCAGGTTTAAGTCTGGTTGAGTCCCTGCGGTATTGGGATCAAAATCTACCATTGCACCTGTTTCTTGGTTGAATCTGGCATTAAAGCCCGTGTTGCCATGAATCCGAATGCGGTTGACCGTTGGGTTAAAATCCATGCCAAAAGCTGTTCCGACCAGACTTGGGCTAAAGGCATTCATGCCAATCGCGCTGGCTTTGGCGGTGCTAGGGTCTATGGTGTAAATGCGGTTTTGGCTGCTGATGCCGTAGAGCTTGCCGTCCCTCGGTCCAAAATCAATGCCAATCATGGTTTCGCCTGTGTTTAAGCCACCAAAGGCTTTGGTTCGGCTGCTCGAGGTGGCAATATCTATGGTGGCAAGACGATTATCTTGGGTTGTGGCGTACAAGGTG
>JAYWHB010000343.1:0-3710 GCA_043777915.1 Deinococcales bacterium | reverse complement strand
CAATTGGGCGATTAAAACCGTGGTAAATAATTTCCCGACACTGGCAATGTGAAAAGGTGTTTCATTGCCAAATTGACTCGAGAACTGCAAGTCTGGCGACACCACCAGCATTTGGGCTTGGGCTAACTGGGGTGATTTTTGTTGTAATGCTTGAACCCTTTGGGCAATTTCTGCCTTTGCTTGGGTGGCAGTTATTGGGCTTGTCATCAAAACCCAGAATACTCCGCCTGTCAGTACGAGTGCGCCTAAAACCAATCCAAACCAAAATCTTTTTCCTCTTTTCATATTACTATTAGTAACATATGTTTCTGGATTTGTCTATTCCCGCTTATACTTGGGGCAACGTGGAATTCTGTGTTCTTGGCTTACTGATGATGTTCCCCCATAGTCTGTATGACTTCAAACTGGCTTTCTCAAGAGGTCTGAGTCTGTTTTATAGCTCGAGTCTTGGCAGTATTCAAGTGGCGGTCAAAAAACTTCTTACCCTTGGACTGATCGAAATTCATGAGCGCAGCACTCAAGGCAGAGCCAAAATCATGTACCGCATCACCGACGCAGGACGAGCCTTTTTTGTGGCTCAATTCACTGCGCCTATTCCTTCTGGGCGACTCGAGGAAACGATCTTGGCGCGGTATCACTTTTTGGGTTTAATCGAACGCCAAGAGCGCGTAGAAGTGCTATTTTTTCTGACTCGAGCCATCGAAACTGGGCTAACTGAATTACAAACTCTAAAAAGCGGTTATGACCGTCAGACCATCCCCGAAGCATGGCAAGAAATTGCTTATTATCAACTTGGTACGGCTGATTACGGTATTTCGGCGCACCAAACTGGTTTGGCATGGTTCAAAAATCAGTTAATGCAGGAACAACAACGACTCGAGGAACAAAATAAGTTGTGATTAAGTTTTTCTTGTTAAACTACTCCCATGACCAAATCCCCCAATCCCGAAATTATCGTCACCGAACTCGATGATGAACTGGTGTTGCTGAACCCTCGCACCCAAGCAATGTTCACTTTGAATGGCACTGGCAAACTAATTTGGCAACACCTTGGCAAGAATACCGCCGAGGAAATCGCGGTTAAAATCACTGAAACTTTTGAAATTGACCTCGAGACTGCCACCGCCGATACCACTGCTCTACTCGAGTCATTAGAAAAATCTGGGTTATTGACGTGACCGATGTCAGTGTCAACGAATTTGATTTTAAGTTGCTTGGACGGCAAATTTCTGGCACTGCATCGGCGGGTGCTGTGGCACTGATAAAGCGTTTATTTGATTTTCCTAGCCAAGCAAATGCACTCGAGACCACATGGACTGTACAAGTTGCACAAGTCCAACAAGCCATCCCTCAACTCGAGAATTCCTACCTTGCAGCCGTTCATAACGGCAGTGTCGAAATTGCCAATCTGGAAAACAGCACTTTTATTAAACTCGGGGATAATGCAGTTCAACTCGAACTACGCGACTCTGGCGCAAAGCTAACCCTTTACGGCTCGAGTGAAGGCTTATACGCTTGTGTGATGGTGGGCATGATTGAAGCGATTCGGGCTTCGGGGTTGTTGCCGATGCACACCTCAATTGCTTCTAAAAACGGGGTTGGTACGGCATTTACGGGTGAATCTGGACGTGGCAAAACCACAACTTTAATTCACAGCATCAAGGCTGGTTTCTCACCAATCTGCGAAGATTTTGCATGGCTCGAGCCGAGTAGCTTAGGGGTTTTTGGCTGCGATAGAGGCTTGCGTTGTCTGCCCGATACTTTAGAGCGGGTCAAGAGCTTCTTCCCAGATGTCCAGCCCATTGCATTTGAAGTGGACAAGCATCTTGTCCCGTTTGAACAGCTTGCGCCACGGGCTTGGCATTGCCGTTTAGAACGCCTTTGGACCCTCGAGCGCGATTTAACAAAGCCCACCCGTCTCGAGGTTCTGCCAGCCGCGCAGTGTGTCATGGCATTGTACGGGGCGACAGGCGTACCACTGACTGCCCAAACCAGAGCGCTCAGCAGTTTGCAGATGGCAAGCCTAGCCAAACGCCTCGAGATTCGGCGTTTGCACATTGGGAGTACGGTTTTGCCGTTTTAAGCTGAAAATGTAGGGTTTTTGACGGATTAACCAATTGCCCAACCAGAAATTTGTTTTTTCTCGAGGTCAAAAACCACACCAATCAGCACCACGGGTTTACCAGTTAATCCTGCCGCGTACTGCGTGGTCTTGGCTTGTTTTAGTGCAGCTTTGGCAGTACCACCAATTTTTATTTCAAAGACCATAAAATGCGTGAAGGTCTCGAGCAGAATATCCATTCGCCCTAAGCTGGTCTGAATCTGGCTTTGGGTCTTATATCCTGTACTGGTGAGCATCAAATGCAGCAAACTATGCACATAAGATTCGTGCTTAGGAAAAATTTCGTATGGCACACCCGCAAAAATATGATTAACTTCGCTAAACAACCCCTGCCAATCCAAAGCACCCAAGGCTTGAGCTAAGCGAATACCCATTTGTCCAATACGGCTTGGAAACATCTGGCTATACTCGAGTAACAAACTGCTCGAGAAGGCTTGGCGCACTTCTTGATTAGGATAAGAAAGGGTGTAGGTTGTCCCCAAAACACTTTTTTGGATTGAATCAATGGTTAAGTAACCTGTTTGGAACATCAGTCCAATGGGGTCTAAATGTTCAACATTGGTGGTACTGATGGTGTACGCATCCAACTGACTACCGTTAAACTCGAGTGGACTAATTTGGGCAGCGCGAATTAACTCAACTAAAAAAGTGGGTGTACCCGTTTCAAACCAAAATGACTTAAATTCTTTTTGGCTCAGAAAAATAAGAAAACTAAATGGGCAGTAAACCCTGTTTATTGCATCCCAAGAGTAGCCGTTGTACCAATGGGTGATTTGCTGCATTAAAACAGGCATCTCGAGTGATAAGTTTTTAGCAACAGCCTCGAGATGAGTTGGGAAAGTAGCATTTATTTCTTGTTTGGTGTACCCACAAATTAGAGCATAATCGGCGTTTAAGCTGATGTCTGACAGGTTATTCAGGTCTGAGAACAAACTGAGTTTACCAATTTTACTTACACCCGTTAAAAAAACGGTGTGCAGGTACGAGTCCATTGGTTTAAGAACACCGTAAACACTTTTTAGCACCGCTTGATGTTCGGCACGTTTACTCGGCTCGAGAAGATAATCAGTGATGGGTTTGTCGTACTCATCTATTAGCACTGCGACTTTAGCGGTTTTGGATAACTCGAGAATCAGTTCTCTAAAAGCATCTCGAGCATTGGTGCTTTTTAAGTCGTAGTTGTACTCTGTGGCTTGAATCCTGAGCCAATCCACAATGCCTTGGTCAAGTGGCTTAGAAGTAAAATTGATGTTACTAAAATCAAGGCGAATCATTGGGCGTGAAGTAAAATCAAAATTATTCTCGAGCCACAAACCGCTAAACAAATCTTTACGCCCCATAAATGCAGCTTTTAGGGTTGACATTAACAGCGATTTCCCAAAGCGCCTTGGACGAGCAAAGAAGAACCGTCCGCCCTCGAGTAGTGGCATCATGTACATGGTTTTATCCACGTATAAGTAACCTTCTTCGCGTAAGTTTGTGAAATCTTGAATGCCAATGGGTAAACGCATGGGTTTAGTCTACTGCAATTCGGCTCGAGCTAAAAAATATGGGAATAAACCACCCGAGCGCCAGCTAAACCACTACC
>JAYWHB010000342.1:0-10420 GCA_043777915.1 Deinococcales bacterium | reverse complement strand
ACTTCGCGCCAACGACTTGGTTTAAGTGGCGAAACGGTGTTGGAATTAGGGGCGTTAGAACCTGTGTCCGCCGAGAATTTATTTGTGGCTGCCGCCCGCCGCGCCGACCCACGACTGACAATCAATCTCGCCCAGCAAAAAATCGTGATGCGAATTGCTGAGTATTGTGGTTGTATGCCGCTTGCCCTCGAGTTAGCCGCCAGTTGGGCAGCCGTGCTGGATTTAACCGACCTTGAACATCAGGTGTTGAGTGGTTTACAACACTTAGAAAGCCGTTTTAGGGACACCCCAGAACGCCATCGCAGTATCCGAGCCGTCTTTATGCAGACTTGGTTGCGTTTAGAGCCGCGCCTGTGCCAAATTTTAGAGTTGCTTGTACCACTCGAGGGTGGGTTTAGCCTAGCGATGGCAAAAGGCATTAGCAACGCGACCTTGCGCGACCTTGAAACCCTGATTGCCCGTAGTTTACTTGGACGTAATGGGCAGCGTTACCAAGTCCATGAATTGTTGCGTCAATTTGTACTCGAGCAAACCACCCAGTTGAGCTTGGCTGCCCAAACTTGGATTTATCAATATGTGCAAGAATTGCAACTTGCACGGCGTTCCTCGAGTACCTTGGCGCAACTCGAGGATGAATTACCAAATCTGCGCTGGGCATTATGGCAGTACCTTGAATTACCCAATTTTCAAGCCGTGCGGGTTTTGGCATTGGCTTTAGATGATGTCTACGACACCAGAGGCTTAAGTTTAGAAGCCAAACAAGTTTTTGCTTCTGTATTGCAAAAAACCCCTAAGCAAAACCATTTATACCCAGAATTTCTAAAAATCGAGGCTTCCTACACGATGCGCTTAGGCGAACCACACGAAGCCCAGCGCCTATTTTTACAAGCCCTCGAGTACCCGCTCGAGCCAAGTGCAAAAGCTGGGGTACTGCATCTGTTGGGGCAGTTACACAGTCGGGCTGGAGATTGGTTAGAAGCCAGGGCTGCTTTTCGTCAAAGTGTTGATTTGTACGAATCCGAACCTCAAACACAAATTTTGCGAATTGCCGAGGGTTACAACGGACTTGGCATCAACGCCAAACTCAGTGGTGATTTTGTAGAAGCCGAGCAGTACCTCAAAAAAGCGATTGCCCTAAACCAACAAGCTGGCTATCTCGAGGGAATTGCCATAGCCACCCTAAATTTAGCCAATGTCCACGAAGCCCAAGGGCAAGACCAGGCTGCTAAAACTGCTTTTGAGCGTTGCTTAACCCACTTTAGCGAACTTGGACACAAACGGGCTATTTCGGTGGTCTTAAATAATTTATCGGTGGTGCAACGCAAACTAGGCGACCCTAAAGGCGCACGCCATAGTTTAGAGCAGAGTTTATTATTCAAACGCGAAATGCACGATAAACGCGGAATCGCCGTGGCACTACAAAGCCTCGCCGAACTTGAACTACTCGAAGCCCAACCCGCTTTGGCTCGAGCCTATTTACTCGAAAGTATCCAAATTGCCCTTGATGCCAGTGTCATGCCAACCGTGATGCAGAGCTTTTATGCCCTAGCTGGGGTTTTGGAACTCGAGGGCAATCATGAACGGGCTGCCTTAATTTGGCGGGCGGTGGTGGCACACCCTGCCACTTCAGGACAGATTAAACAAGAAATAAGTTCAAAGTCTTTGCCAAGTATTGGCGAAACCCTAGAATTTCAGGAATTACTCAGCAGTGTTTTGGTTTGAGTGGTTCACTTAGCCTCTTGCTGTTAGCTATTAGCGTCTAGTGCTAAAGCCCTAACTGTATTTCTCGAGTATTTTCAATTTGTACTGCAAATCGAATTGAGTTTTGTCATGCCGTTTCTTGGTTTAATTCTACCCACCTCTTGACATTGGCAGCCTTTTGCGACTAATCTTATAAAACCGGTTACAAGAGCTAAAATATAAAGGATTTCAATGATGTCTAAAGTGACAATCCAAGAAGTTGCCCGCAACGCAGGTGTCTCCAAAGGAACAATTTCTCGTGTTCTGAACGGAAGAGATGGGGTTAATCCCGAGACCAGAACCTTGGTTCTTGGGGTGGTCGAACGCCTTGGCTATGTCCCAGACCCGGGGGCGCGTCAGTTGGCGCGGCGCGGTCGTCATGTAATCGGTTTAGCACTGGACGAAGACGAACGCCGTGGCAGCACCTACTACGGAATCCTGCGCGATGCCCTCGAGGAACGCTTGTCGAGCGAAGGCTACAGCACCCAAATCCAGCGCGAGAACCAACTGGCGACAGACTTAGACGGGGTTATCCTGCTTGGGGTGCATTTGGACGACCCACGCCCGATGCAACTCGAGCGTGCTAAAACGCCCTTTGCAATGGTTGGACGCAGTTTAGAACGTCAATCTTGGGTGGATGTGGACAACCATGGTGGTTTACTGGCGGCGGTTAGGCATTTAATTAACCTTGGGCATTCAAAAATCGCCCATTTAAGTGGCGCACACACTGGTCAAGCCAGTGTCCAACGGCTCGAGGGTTTTAGGGCTGGGATGCAGAGCGCTGGGCTTGAGATTATCAAAAACCTAATCTGGGACGGTGATTTTACCGAACTTGGTGGCTACCGAGCCGTCAGGCGGGCGCTCGAGGCTGGTTTGGAATTTAGTGCCATTGCCGCAGCCTCGGACGAAATGGCGATTGGTGCAATTGCAGCGCTGCAAGATTCGGGGCGGCGTGTTCCGTGGGATGTCTCCGTGACCGGTTTTGATGATTTGCCCGTGGCGACCAAATTTAACTTAACCACTGTGCGCCAACCCATTTTTGAAGTCGGCACACGGGCAGCCGAGCTTTTACTCGAGCGTATGAGTGGTAAGCCCGCCTCGAGTGCCTTGGTGGCAACAAATTTAATGGTGCGTCAGTCTACGGCAGCTTTTTTAGATGAACCCAATTCTGGTGTCTTGAATGAACCCAATTCTAAGGTCAAAAACTAATTTGATCTCTTCTCAATCGGTGATTTTCGGTTTTCGTCTTTCTTGTTTAGGTCTGGAGGAGTTATGAAGAAACGTGTAATGGTAACAGGGTTAGCACTCGGCACAGCCGCAGTGTTGGCTGGGAGCATGGTCTCAGGGCAAGCCAATGTGATTACGATTGGTGGGTACGATGGCGCAACCGACACCGCCATTGTTGCTGATTTAATCACCAAGTTTGTTGCCCCTAAAGTGGCAGCTGACGGCGTAACCGTCAAGTACGTGCCAACTGCCGAATTTGGTAAAACGATTGTCAATCAACTCTCGGCTGGAACTGCCCCAGATTTGTTTTACTTAGAAGATTTTGCTGCTAAGGGCTTAATCTCGAGCGGTAAAATTATGCCCCTGAACGGCTTAGTCAACCTCAAGGACTTTATCCCAAGCCTGAACAGCGTCTTCTCGAGTGGTGGCAAGCAGTATGGTATTGCCAAGGATTTCAACACGTTGGTCACGTACTACAACAAAGATTTGTTTGACCAAGCCAAAGTTGCTTACCCAGACGATAACGATAATTGGAACGACTTTAGCACCAAAGTCACCGCCGTACAAAAAGCCTTGGGTAAAGGGTATTACGGCACTTGCTTCCCATCTGAATACAGCCGTTTTGGAGCATTTGCTGCCAGCACCGGTTGGAAACCAATTATTTCTGGTCGCACCATTTTGGATGGTAACTTCAAGCGTGCCTTTAAGTTCTACACCGACCTGATTAAATCTGGGGTAGCCGCTAAACCCGGGCAAGTCAATGCTGGTTGGGGTGGCGACTGCATCAAGGGCGGCAAAGTGGCAACAGCTTTTGAAGGCGGTTGGGCATTGGGCTTCTTGCGTGACAACGCACCAAACCTCAAGTACGGCACAACCCGAATTCCAAAAGACCCAGTTACTGGCAAGCGCGGCAACCTGATTTACACTGTGGCATGGAGCGTTAATAACGGTACAAAGAACAAAGCTGCCGCCATTAAAGTCTTAAACGCTTTAACCAGTGTCGAAGCCCAACAGTTTATTTTACGCAGTGGTTTGGCACTGCCAAGCCGTATTTCACTCCAAGACGACCCATACCTGAGCGGCACTGGCGTAGAAAACATTGCCTTTAAGAATGTCTTTAAGGGCGCATCAGAAGGCAATGCTGTTCCGTTTGCCCCTGATAAGTTCGGTGGCGACTGGTTCCGTGGTATTGACGAAGCCTTGAATGCAACCATGGATGGTCAAAAGACCGCCGACCAAGCTGTGCGTGATGCCCAAGCTGCCATTAATCGCGTCATGGGTAAGTAATACAAGTAAGTAAGACAACGTATCTGTTGGGCTTGTCCTCACTTACCTTTTTAGGTATTTAGCCCAAAATTAAATCTGTGTGTCCAGCCTCGAAACGGGAGCGTGAGGCTGGATACGCGGACGGAGGTTTTTATGAACCCAAAAACTCGAGAAAACCTAACTGCTTTTTGGTTTCTGTTTCCTTTTTTACTTGCACTAGCCGTCTTTTTTGCCTTTGCTTTTGCGCGAACGGTTGGTTTTAGTTTCACCAATTATAACTTGTTTGAAAAAAATGATTTTGTGGGTTTGAAGAACTTTATTGACTTGCCCCAAGACCCGCTTTTTATTAACGCGCTGACCAATACTTTTACTTTTTCGATTGTCGTAACAATCGTACAAACCATTGGTGCGTTGTTACTGGCTGTGGTCTTAAATCAAAAACTCTCTGGACTTGGTTTTTTTCGCACTGCCTATTATTTTCCGAGTATCGCCTCGAGTGCCGTGACCACGCTAATTTTTATTTGGTTGTTCCGCCCAACGGGTTTTGGCTTATCTCGGGGCAACAATTGGCAATTATGCTGGTTTTACACTGGTTTTTTTGCTGCTGGTGATTGTTTTTCAGGTCGCCCAAGTGCTGTTTGAACGGTCTAAAAAAATGCCTGCCACTTGGGTAGACCCAGCCTTACTGGTGGTTTCGATCATTGTGGCTTTAATTGGCGTAAATGTTTTATCTGCCATTGGGATTGTGCAAATTGGTAATGCCGAAGCCGAACCTTTGGTGTGGTTATCCTCGAGAGATAAATGGCTTGGCATTGTGCCGTACCCATTACTTGCCATTATTGTGATGAACACCTTTACCACCATTCCCACCCTAATGCTGACTTTTTTAGCGGGTTTACAAGGCATTTCGCATAGTGTCTACGAAGCCGCCAGTATTGACGGCGCGAATCCAGTCGAACAAATGCTTTACATCACCATTCCGATGCTTCGCCCAGTCACATTTTATGTGGTCACGATTTCTTTAATCGGCACACTGCAAATGTTTGACCAAGCCGCCATGCTCGATGGTACTGCCCCGCTCGAGGGAACAATTACACTGGCGTACTATGTCTATAACAATGTCTTTCGTGGTGGCGCAGAAGCCCAAGTGGGTATGGCAAGTGCCGCCGCGCTTATTCTGGCTGGCTTGACTTTAGCGGTTGTCCAAATTCAACGTAAATTCTTTGTATCCGACGAGGGGGCTGGAAAATGACCGCTGTTAGCACTCGAGTAAACGGAGTTGAAGTCCCCGCCGCATGGCTGGCTCGGCGGCGTTGGAGTTACGCGGCACTGCTGTACGCGTTACTGTTGTTCTTTGCAATTGCATTTATGGCACCGCTTTTAATGGCAGCACTCTCGAGCCTCAAAGCTGACCCGCTCGAGTACCCACCACGCATCGCCTTTGAAGAAGTCTCGCCGCGCAATTGGGTCACAGCTTGGGGCTTAGGGGCTTCGGGCAGTGGTAATCCGTGGACGGGAGGCTTAACCCCCGGACGCAGTGTTGCTTACAGTGCCAGTTATCTTGTCCCAGAAAGTATTCTTGCCACTGGTGCAACCCCGGAAAGCCTATCGGTGATTGTGCCGCGTTTACGCCCAGGTGCTGGTGCGTTGGCTTTGGGTGGTTTTGTCTACGCTGCTGATTATGCCCAAATTCAGGATTTGAAACTTTTAAGAACCGAAGCCGCTAAATTACCCGACGGTAAACCCGCCCAGCGCGTGACTTACGAATGGAAAGTGGTTTACCCAGCAGATGCCAAAAACGTGGACGACCCTGCCAAACCTGCCCCAAAAATCGAACGTACCCCGATGACCCTCGAGTCACCACGCGGCTATTTATTTGAAAGCAGCACCTTAAGCCCTTCACGGCTCGAGAATGTCCAAGCCGCAACCGCCGATTTCCCCTACAGTTACCCGAAAATTCAGTCTTTTATCAATGCTGCGCCCGGTTTTGCCAATTATGCTTTTCGCAATTACTTTCGCATTTTTGAGGAGGCACGCAGCCAAACCACAGGGCAACCGCTTTTTTTACGCTGGATTCTAAATACTTTTTTACTGGTTTTTGTGGTCACGATTTCCACCCTTGTTTTTGCAAGCATGTCTGGGTACGCAATGGCACGGCTCGAGTTTCAAGGTAAGCACCTTCTGTTTTTACTGATGCTCTTTGTTATGACTGTACCCAATCAAGTCTTGTTTATCAGCAATTATTTGGTATTGCGCGACCTTGGCTTACTCAATAGCTTCGTTGGTGTCTGGCTGGTACTGCCCTTTATTGGGGCTGGACAAGTCTTTTTTATGAAACAATTCTTTGAAACCCTGCCCAAAGAACTCGAGGAAGCCGCCAAGATAGACGGCGCAACCCCATTTCAAACCTTCTGGCTGGTCATCCTGCCTTTGGCTGCTCCAGCCCTAGGCGCTCTGACCATCCTGACCGCCCAAGGCACATGGAATCAGTATTTCTGGGCATTGATTGTGCTGACCAGTCCACAAGATAATTTCACACTGCCGATTGGCTTAAACAGCTTTAACCGAATTTATGGACCCGCCGGCGATTACGGCTTGATTCTTGCAGGGGCAATTGTTTCCGCAATTCCAGTCATTATCCTCTTCAGTGTCTTCCAACGTTACTTTGTGGCAAGTGCCGCAACTTCTGGTGGTAAAGAGTAAAAAAGCTACTAGCTGCTAATGGTTAGCTTCTAGCTCGAGTCCGTTGGTGGTTGTCGTGTTTTCGTATTCTTGAGTTTCAATACCCCATTAGCCTCTAAAAGCTAAAAGCTACAAGCTAGGAGCTACAATCCCTTATGCGCTTAAAAGAAAACACCATGTACCTCGTCGCCGATGCTTTTGGTCAAATCTCTGGCGGTGAAACTGGTTTGTATGACCGTGATACGCGTTTTTTATCGCATCTCGAGTGGCGGATTGGTGGGCAGTCGCCAACGGTGCTTTCAACGCATACGCCAGAGCCGTTTCGCTTTTCGCAACATGCAACCGAACACGGGCTTGGGTCTACGCAGCGTCTCGAGTTTCGGCGTAAGGGCTGGTTGTCGGGTGCGACTTATGAAGAAACAGTGCGGGTCAGGGCGTTTGACAAGCTTGAGTCACATGAATACTGGGGGCGAACATTGCCCGATATTTCGCATTTGGAACTGCGGTTAAATGCAGATTTCTCGGATATGTTTGAAGTGCGTGGATTGCCCCGAATCGCTAAGGATGTCAAAGTTACGGCACTCGAAAACGGATTGCTTTACGAGTACGCTGGACAAGACGGTGTGGATCGAGCGGTACAAATCGAGATTGCGCCAATGGGTTGGCTCGAGACGGTAGAACTTGGTGTAGATACCGATTACCCGATTACTTTTGATACCGATTCGCACGGGGATGGTGCAGCCGACATGCCAGCCCCAAGCAACACCGCAAAGGCATTACATTGGGATATTCCTAGTACAGGCTTAGATTTAACGCTGCGGGTCACACCAATGCAGAACGGCGCACCTCGAGTGGCGAAGTCTCGAGAAAACCTTGATGCTGAGTACCGCGCTTGGCGTTCGCAAAGTACGGTGCATCTGGGTAATCCCCTGATTCAACGGGTGTTTGACAGGTCTTCCGAGGATTTACGGGCTTTGATTTTTGACACGCCACATGGCAGTTTACCGGCGGCTGGGATTCCGTGGTTTGTCACGCCGTTCGGACGTGACCCAATCATTGTCAGTTTGTTTGCTGTGCCGTGGTATCCAAGTCTTGCCAAGGGAACATTGCAGTATTTAGCGGCTAAACAAGGTAAAGTCCTGAACCCAAAAAATCTCGAAGCACCCGGTAAAATTCTCCACGAAGAACGTGACGGCGAAGCCGCTCGGACGGGCAGAATTCCGTTCCAACGTTACTTTGGGACAGTGGATGCCACCCCGCTTTGGGTTTGTTTACTCGAGGAGTACCGTGTTCACACTTCAGACCTTGAAACGATTCGTCATCTCGAGCCTAATCTAAAAGCCGCACTCGAGTGGATGCAATCCGAGGATGCCGACCCAGACCAAGATGGTTTTATTGAATACAATCCTCATCAGGGCGGGATTACCAATCAAGTCTGGAAAGATTCTGGCGATAGCACCTTCGATGAAAACGGCATAGATTTACGTGAAAATGTGGCGGTCATCGAAGTCCAAGCCTATGCCTACCGCGCTTATGTCAGTGCCAGTAAAATTTATGCGGCTTTAGGGGATTCTACGCTTGCCCAAACCTTTGAAACTCGAGCCGAAATGCTGAAAACCAAGTTTGACGCGGCGTTCTGGTTGCCAGACCTAGAAACTTATGCCCATGCCTTAGATGCCCAAAAGCGTCCTGCTCGAGTGCTGGTGTCTAATCCCGGACACGCACTCTGGGCTGGAATTGTGCCACCCGAACTTGCGCCGCACCTTGTTAAAACCCTATTCTCGAATGCGCTGTGGAGCGGTTGGGGGATTCGCACCCTCGGGCAAGGAATGCCGCGTTATAACCCTGTTTCGTATCACAACGGTAGTGTTTGGAGTCATGATAACGCCCTGACTGCCCTTGGACTGGCTCAGTATGGCTGTACCGAGGAAGTGAGGAAACTGGTGGCTGCCCAACTCGACGCAGCCGCATTATCTAATGATGCGCGGCTCTCCGAACTGTTTGCTGGTTTCAAGCGCGAAGAAACCCACGGGCTACCCTCGAGTCCGCCCGTGCCGTACCCAGCCGCTTGTCATCCGCAAGCATGGGATGCTGCCGCGCCCTATGCGTTCTTAAGTGCTGCTCTTGCCTGTAATGCCGTTCCCGAAGCATGGGGAAAGCTCGAGGTCAGTGTTCTAAAAGCTGGTGTTTCCATAAAAATCCGTTAGAATACTTTTATGACCGCATTGCTTGAGCGTCCAGATGAAATGCTTCGACCTTGGCGGTTTTCTCTGGCTGCGTTTGAACGAATGTTAGAAACAGGAATTTTGCCTGAAGACGCTCGAATCGAACTTTTAGATGGACAAATAGTAGAATTGCCCGAGATGAAACAAAACCATGCCAATTGCATCAAACGTCTGTATGATGTTTTGCAACGCACTTTCTCGAGTCGAGCGGATGTTTACGCCCAAAGCCCAATTCGTTTGCCCCAAGACGGTCGTCCTTTACCCGATGTGATGATGATTCATTCGGCATCGGCTACGACAGAATCACCATTACCAAAAGACATTTATCTTGTTTTAGAAGTGGCTGGCTCGAGTATTTATCAAGACCGAAGTACCAAACTTGAATTGTATGCCCGTGACAATATTACCGAATACTGGATTCTCAATCTCGAGGATAAGCAACTCGAGGTTTACCGTGACCCAGAAGGCGAGACGTACCGAACAAAACTGATTTTACAGATTGGGAAAATAGCAACCTGTTTGGCTTTCCCAGATGACGCTATTGATTGGTTCTCGAGTTTGGAAAGCTAGAAATAATCAGCTAGAATAACCCCATGACTGCATTGCTTGAACCGCACTTCAAAAACGAGGAATTCATGCGTTTCTCGGGGGTTCAATACGATCAACTCTGGGAGATTGGTTTTCTGACCAGCGACGACCGTGTAGAACTGCTTGACGGTCAGATTGTGAGGAAACCCGAGGTGAATTCAGCCCATTATTATGCACTTGCCGATGTTCATAAACGCTTACTTTTTCAATTTCATAACCGTGCAATGGTGGTCAATCAAGGCACAATTTCCTTACCTCAAGATGGCAGACCAGACCCAGATATTGTTTTGGCATTCCTCGAGATTCCGCGCTATCGTGTGCCACTGCCCGAAGAAATTTTTCTACTCATAGAAGTTTCGGATTCAACCCTTTACCGTGACCAAAACACTAAACTTGCCTTGTACGCCCGTGACAACATTAGCGAATACTGGATTCTCAATCTCGAGGAAAATCAACTCGAGGTTTACCGTGACCCAGAAGGCGAGACGTACCGAACAAAACTGATTTTACAGATTGGGAAAATGGCAACCTGTTTGGCTTTTCCCGATGACCAAATAGATTGGTTCTCGAGTTTAGAGAACCTTGGAGGCTAAGATGACGGCTTTGCTCGAACGATTAAAACCCGAAACTGTCTCGAATCCAAAAAAATCGGATTCGTACTGGTTTCGTGTGACTTCACAAATGTTTGACCA
>JAYWHB010000341.1:0-3712 GCA_043777915.1 Deinococcales bacterium | reverse complement strand
TTGGTGCGGCTGCTCGAGGTGGCAATATCTATCGTGGCAAGACGATTATCTTGGGTCGTGGCGTACAAAGTGCGTTTGGTTTGTCCTGATGCACTACTAGCAATAAGTGCGACAAAAACAGCGATTCCTAAGCCAATTTTAAGTTGTGTTTTCATGATTCTCCTTGTGGGGTTGAAGAACTCACCCTTATAAAGTTTTACGAAGCGAACAACCTTTTTGGATGTCAGACCTAAACCTTGGGTTAGAATGGAGACATGAAAGACACGCCTTGGTGGATGTACGTTTTAGTGATTGCGATTGGTGTCGGTGCTGGACTGCTTTTACGCCCTTTGATTCAAAACAGTAATTTGCTTGGCTCGAGTACCCCCAAAGCCGATGTGCGTTGTGCAGGTCCTGAAGGGAGCGAATTGGCATTGTCCGAAACACTGTCCTCGAGTTTTGCTGGGCAAACCCAAACCGTGAGCCGTTCGTATTTACTCGAGCGCCCCGGGCAAGTGCCTTTGGCTTTTGATGGCGGTCAAGACTCGGAAGGCACACCGATATTGTGTACCGCCGTGGCTTTTGGTCCTGGCGCAAGAATTTCGTTTGCTCGAGCTTTAGAAGTTCAGGTCGTAGAATTCCTTGGTCCAAGTGTCAAGCGTTACGCTTTATCCAACGATAAAGCCTTCTCGAGTTTTGCGTTAGAACCTAAATTTAAGTTAGGGCTAAAACTGATTGATTACACGCCGCGTGGTGTGCCGAACATCGAAGAAGCCGGCAAACGCGGGCGGCTCGAGTTACGGCGCATTAAATCAGACTCAAATTTTCCTGCTTCTTTGGTTTTTACGACACAAAATGGCGGCTCGAGTTGGGTCTTTCAAAAACAGTAATTTTATTGTCTAGGATGGCTAGAATTACCTTGTTATGGTACTGTCACGGCTTTCTTGTAGACTGGCTTTGTAAAGGAGAAACATGAAACAATTTTGGGGAAGTTTATTATTGGTTGGGTCATTGTGGTCGGGTCTCGAGGTAAAAGCCCAAAATCCGTATCCACCGTCTGGGTTTATT
This sequence comes from Deinococcales bacterium, assembly GCA_043777915.1. GTDB lineage: Bacteria > Deinococcota > Deinococci > Deinococcales > JAAFIG01 > JAAFIG01. The sequence goes on along the minus strand of JAYWHB010000341.1, from coordinate 2,665 downwards.
CGGGTCGGTTCTCAAGTCAGTCTCGAGCTACGGCAGAGTTGGACAAGTACCGTTTCGGGTAAAGATGTAGATGGTGATTGGACTGGCGATGTTCGAGGGGCAAACGGCACAGTTGGTAAGTTTTTTGCCTTGGCATTGAATGGCGGGGCGTTTCGTTTTCAAGCAGCTTATTCGGGTGCAAGTGAATTCTGTGATTTAGCAGGTGCTAATTCGGTCAGTAATTCAAGCAGTAATACCGTAACCTATACAGGGACACGTTTTTATAAGCAAGGCTCGGGAGGCATTGTCAGTGATAACACGTCGTGTCGGGTCACGGTTACTAATGGAACTACAGTTGTGCAACCCGTACAGCCGCCCGTACAACCAGTCCAACCGCCAGTTTTACCCAGTACCCAAGCTCAGCTTCCAGCCCTGACTTTCCCGCCGCGTCTCGAGGTTGGGCAACGCTGGGAAATTAGACTGGGAAACCGTGCCATTGTCTACCGTGGGGTCTTAAACAGCCTAGATTCGGCTCGCAATGTTTATGTGGGTACACTGACCACAAATGGTGTTGGCGATCCTGTTTCACAACGCACACTCGAGGTTTTCTTTGCCCAGAATACCTTAGCGATGTATGCCACCGACCCGCAAGGTGGGACGACGGTGTGCAGTTTTGCTGGGGCTGGAACGCTACAAAATAATGTTTTGACTGGAACAGTTTTTTTTAAGACCGCAACCGAGACACAATTTCGCCCCCTGACAGCTGTTCAAGACGCGCCTTGTAAAGCCAATCTCGAGCCAGTCCAACAAGCAGTGCAACCTATTTCGCCCATACAACCTGTACAGCCTGTACAGCCAGTTCAACCTGTACAGCCACCTGCACAGAACCTCACGCCCTCACTGCCGGCTCGAGTTGGCGATACTTGGCGCATCGTTGCCAATGGCAACCTTGGGCTTGAACCTTGGGTGGTCTCGTTTAGCCGTACAGATACCGACGGTACTTTGGTAGGTACTGCCAGCCAAGGCAATGGGCGAGGTGAAGCCAATGGTTTCAAGGCTCAAGATGGTGGGTATGTTTTTGTGATGGAAGTCAATAACCGTGTAATTGCCTGCTTAACTGTTGCTAATACGCCAGTCGTCAACGGTGGATTTTTGGGACAACTGGTTGAAATCGCACAAGGTCAAGCCAAGAGCCTGAATACCTCTTGTACCCTGACCCTGACATCTCGAGGAGGAACAAGTGCCACCGTTGTCACTCCACCTGTACAAAGTCTAGCTGCCGCTTTTCCGCCCAAAGTTGGGCAAACTTGGACCATCACCATCGAAGGGCTGTCCCCGTGGGTTGTTCTTTTCCAAGACCTGAGTAAAGACAACGAACCGAGTGGTACAGGGCTGCAAAATGGTCTAGCACGACGGGTTCTGGCTTATCTCAATAATGGCTTAAAAATCTTTGCCATGGCTGGCGAAAACGATGTGATTTATTACTGTGCTTTTGCTGCCAATATCCAAGCTGTCGGAGCAACCTTAAGCGGTGGAGTGGCGTACCAAGAACCAAAAGGCGCTCAGCAACCAACTGCCATGAACCGCTCTTGCAGCGCAACCTTAACCGCTCAGCAATTGCTTTTAGGTGTTGGGCAACAGCTTGAAACTCGAGGTGCTGGTTCGTTGCCAAGTTACTTAAAATTATCGCCTCTTTTTTAGTTGCACAAGTTGCGCTAGAATGTCGCGTTTTGCAAGTCTCGAGCGCCCAAACACTGGGCGCTCATTTGCGACCCTTTGACGGGCGCTTATTGCAACAAGGAGAACTATGATTAGTGTCACAGATTTAAGAAGCAACACCAAAGTTGAAATGGAAAATGGCTTATGGGAAACCATTGATTATATGCACCAAAAAATTGGTCGCGGCGGCGCGAAAGTTGTGGCAAAATTTCGCAATCTCGAGACTGGCAGCATTGTAGACCGCACCTTTAGTGCCACCGAAAAACTCCAAGATATTTTTATTGAAGGTCGCACCATGCAGTTTTTATACAAAGACGGCGAAGATTTTGTATTTATGGACATGGAAACATTTGACCAACAAACCCTACCAATGATTCTGGCAGGCGACTCGGCACGCTTCTTAAAAGAAAACACCGAAGTCGAAGTTCAGTTCTACAAAGAAAAACCCCTCAAAATTAGCTTGCCAAACATGATTGTGCTAAAAATCATTGAAGCCACGCCGGGTTTAAAAGGCGACACTGCCAGTGGTGGTGGCACAAAAGCCGCCAAGCTCGAGACAGGAACGACCATTCAAGTACCACTCTTTATTGAACAAGATGAATCAGTGCGCGTGGACACCCGCACTGGCGAATACCTTGGGCGCTCGAATTAAAGTTAAAAGGCGAAAGGTAGGCATCAAGCCAAAAGAAAAAGGCTCCCAGTACGCATAAAATTACAATTAGTCAGCCCCTCTCCCGACTCGCTTTAGGCTCGCCACCCTCCCCCAAAACACGCTTCGCTTGGGGGAGGGTTTGGAGTTCTGACTTTTATTTCTGAAACAGTAGACCTCTTGCATAAATAAAATCCGTCTATGTAGACGACAATCTCTAGTTGAATGCAAATATGGCTCGAGAATAGAAACAATGCGTGAAAAACAATGTGGTTTAAAGTTATACAAATTATTTATCGTCTCAGATGTACTTTTTGA
>JAYWHB010000340.1:0-10462 GCA_043777915.1 Deinococcales bacterium | reverse complement strand
CACGTATTTTAATGCGACTATGGCGAAGGCTTTTAAGTGGAAATTTCGGGGTTTCAAGCGTGATGTTTGAATTACTCTTTAAGCGTTATTGGTAGTAGGTAATTGCTGCAAGACCATTGCACCCAGAAAATGCACTGGGGCGCTGGTACGCCCTGACAGGTGTTCTTTGAACTTACGAAGAATATCTTCCCAAAGTGGTTCCCAATGTTCGGTTTGATTCCAAACGTATTGACGTTGAAAAAGTGGTACAACGAATTGTTGTTTGCCTTCGAGTAGTGAGCGCAGGGGAATGGCATCGGCTTTCATAGGATAGTCTACACTCTCGTCAGGAATGACCATAATTTTACCCCTTCCACTCGAGCTTCAGCAAAAATTTGTTTTGATTGTGCAACGCCATGAACCCCTACCCAGATAACAAATTGAGGGGCTGTGTCATGCTCAACACCTGTACGATACGCTGCTGCATCAAGCCTTTAACCAGTAAAATTTATTCTCAGCAGGGCGACCATGAGGGTCGCCACTACGGTTAGATACGACTTATTTTGAACACTTCCTGATTTGCATAAGCCCTGCGTTTGGGGTTTCTTGCATATTTTGCATGGAAATGCTAGTATTTCCATGCTTCGCAAACTAAGGAGGAACTTATGCAAAATTATGTCTGGCGGTTTAAGAAATTTGGTATTCTCGCACAACTCGGCAGGTGGATGTAAACAAAACAAATTGAAGCGAGGTAAAGCTCATGTCAAACATCAACCTTAAACGCATATTTTTCCCGAAAAGAAAGAACAGCGACACATCACAATTAAAACTTGACATCAAACAGATGGTTGATGCAGCAGATGCAAACACCGAGCGACAATTAAGACACGACCTCAATTCAATGCTCCAAGAGATAGAAGTGCATGGGATCAAATCAATTCATGCTCACGCGGTAAGCCCATTAAAAGATAGTTGGTTTGTATTTTTTGATGTGATGCAAGGCAATTTAGCCTTATACGCATTCATTGACCAACAAGACGGTATTCATATTTACCATGCCAATCGGCAAAAAACCGCGTCTCCATCAATTGTCTTACTTAGTGATGGATTAAAAATCGCTAAAACCCCATGAAGCCCAAAAACATAATCTGGGAATAGCTTAAGGGACAATATATTTGGGTACAGGAAGTAGAGGATTTAATCATGCCCAAGATTAACAAGGCTCTTGAAAGCCTTATAGATTCGTTACCATCCAAATCGGAAATCAAAGCACCAGCAAGTAGTCAAGCTGGTTCTCGAGCCGAAATGATGGCATTCTTTGACGACCTGATTTCATATAAGCGCCTCGGCGAAGCGCTTAAAGCCGCTCGAGAACAACAAGGGCTTAGCACTCGAGCTTTGGCTAAACAGGTTGATTTAAGCCACACACGAATCCAAGCCATTGAATCAGCCAATGAAACCTTAGAAATGCAAACTGTGGTTAAAATAGCTGAGGCACTTGGTTATCGGGTGAATGTTCAGTTTATCCCGAACACAGAGAACCACCAGTTAAATACTTTTGGGGTGATGATCTAAAACCCAATACAGTGGAACGCTTGGCTTTTTTCCGAGCCAAGCGTTTTTAATCTTATCTCGAGCAGACATAAAAAACGCGCCACATCTGGGCGCTGATAAAAACAATAGTAGCATGTTATTCTCTATTCGTCAAATTTATGCACTTAAGTCCGTACCAGACAAGGTTTTTACCTGAAAATCAGTCCTCTATTTTGTGCGGCTGCCAGCAAACGCCCAATTCTCGAGTAATCCTGAACTCCAGCTTGTACCCCTTGGCTTTTTAAGTATTGGTTGTAAGTAATTTGAGAAAGACTTGCCAACCACGGGATTGAGTATTGTCCTTGAGCCATTCGCAACGTCGCATAATCGCTTTTGGCAATGCTTGGCAATTGCTGAATCAGTTTACTTTGGCTTGCTTTGGGAATATCGCCAAGAATTTTGCCAAAGTAGGCTAGGGCAGTGCAGTACCGTGCGTAAGCGTTGCTCGAGCCTAAGCCAGCCACAGCCGCAATCAAGTCGGTGTCGGCTTCGCCAGCAAATCCTGCGGTGTGAACCAATTCGTGGGTCGCAACCGCCAGAAAAAACGGTTCTGGAAGTCCACTATCTACGTGTGCCTCGAGGGTGATTGGCGAAACCACCCCCGAGGTTTGTAAGACCATCAGTAAACCAGCAGGAGTGGCTTTTATGCGGCTCGGTAGCGTTGGTCTAACGCCAGTGATTTGCTTGATTTGTGTTTGCACTGTTTCGCGTAAGTCTGTAAACGCATCATTCGCCTCTCGAGTGGAGTTTTGTTCTTGCTGCAAAACAATGATTAGGTTCTCAGCTAACATTTCTAGGTCTTGGGGTTCTACTTTTGCGGTCTCGAGTTGCCAGAGTTCTTCGATTGATAAGCGGCGGTAATTTGCGCCCCAAACAACAATAAAAACACCATACACAGTCAGGGCTGCCAGTGGCAACTGCCAAAGCCAAGCGATACGCCAGCTTCTTTGCCTAATGGCTCGAGTCAAGAAAAAAATTAGGGCAATCGGGGCAACAACTAAAACGAATCCAGCCACGGAAAACGGCAATAAGTCTGTCAGGTGAATCACCAACCATGAGATGATTGGAAATACGGTTCTCGAGTACACCACTTCGATGCTGCTTGCGGGTAGCGGTAAAATAGTCCACAGTACGGCTATAGTGGCAAAAAATCCGATGATGCTTTGCAAAACTCGTTTGAAGATTCGCATTGGCTCACCAGACTTTATTTGAAAATCAGGGCTGTACCGCTCCGTCCTATAAAAATCGGTACAATCGTGCTTCTCGAGACTTCGGCAGCGTAAGTAATATCGGCTTCTAAACCAACATTACTGATGATTTCGGCGGCTCGAGATTTCGAGAGCGGCTCGAGTGGGTCGGCAAATTGGCGGCGGACAGTCAGGGCAATTTGCGCCCCGTCGTCTAAGCTGCATTCGGTCATGCTGATTAAGTATTCGCACAGTACCCCAGCCGTGTAGACATCTTCGAGTCCGATTCTGCCATTTGAACCAGCGCACAAAATCGCAATTTCTTCGGTAGCAAGTTCTTTGGCTTTGCGGGCAGCCGCGTGAGCATTGCGAAGACTAGCCAGAATAATGTTTTTACCGGTGTCGCAAGCGGCGGCGGCGGCAATCGTGCCATTGGTGGTACTCATCACCACAGTTTGCTTATCAAAACGATGCGCCAAGGCTTGAATCGGGCTGTTGCCAAGGTCAAAACCATCGGGTGGAAGGCAGTTGCGTTCGCCAGCCAGAACTATTCCCTCGGCTTTGAACGCTAAGGCAGTCTCGAGGTCTGGGCAAAGGTACAAATTATCCGCACCCTGCTCGAGGTAAGTGATGGCAGTGGTGGTGGCTCGTAACGTGTCCACAACCAGTACCGTATCGGCAAAGGGTTGGAAACCGAGGTCTTGGGCGCTGCGGGGCAGGACATCCACCCGTAAGCGCATCATGGTGTACCTCTGTGACACGAGTTCATGATGTACCTTCGTTAAATTCTAAAGTCAGCGATTCATTGCCCGCCTCGAGATTCGGAGACACCAACACTTCTTTGCCCTCGAGTTTGGCTGTTAGCACGGCGTAATTGTAGGCAATACTGGGTGGACCAAACACGGCTGAACCTGCCACCAGTATATCTGCGCCAGCTTGGGCGATACTCAAAATATTTTTAGCATTGACTCCGCCATCCACCTCGAGCAAACACTGTGGGTTGAGTTGGTCACGCAAATGTGCAGCTTGGCGCAGGCGTTCGATGCTACTCGGGATAAATTGCTGACCACCAAAACCGGGATTGACACTCATCAGCAAAATCAAATCTAAATCGGGCAGCAGTGGTCTAAACGCCTCGATGGGCGTACCGGGGTTAATCGCCAGTCCAGCCCGTTTGCCAAAAGACTTAATCATTTGTACTGCTCGGTGAGCATGGCTAGTGGCTTCAGCATGAATCGTGATGATGTCCGCACCAGCCACAGCAAAGGCTTCGATATAGCGCTCTGGGTTTTGTACCATCAAATGGACATCCAAAGTCAGGAGGGTCGTGCTTTTACGACATGCCTCGAGAATTGGTACACCAAAGCTGATGTTGGGTACAAATGTGCCGTCCATCACATCAAAATGCGCCCAAGCTGCACCCGCTTGCTCGATGGCAAGGATTTCATCGGCTAAATGTGAAAAATCACAAGCCAATAAACTTGGAGCAATTAAATGAGGTTGCGACATGACTTTGGGGATTCTATCAGACAGATTGGCGTAAGACTGTTCAAAGATTGTTCAGTATCAGAGCCTCGAAAGGTCTTGATTTTTAGGGTTTTTCATCAAATGCGTGAATGAAAAAAACAAGGAGAACACGGGGGTTCGCCCGTACCTCACGCATTTTTTATTCCATGACCGTAGGGACAGACCCCTGTGTCTGTCCTGTTACAACGATGAAATGGAATTCTTTCGGAGGCTCTATGTTCAGTATTTGAACTCGAGCCGAAATAGCTAAAGTATGGGCATAATAAGAACCGATGCTATTTTTACTGCGTTCACCGCAAGCTGTGATTAAAACAATAGCGGTAAACTTTGCCCTGACCAAACCAGCCTTTTTACTTTGCTACTTGGCACTCCAAGGCACTTGGGTGGCTCGCTCAAGTTTGGCGTTGTTGTTGCGTCCAGATGCACCTGAAGACGTGGCGCGGCATACTTTGCGGCTTTTATTAAACCGTGCTAAGGCATTGCCGTGGGCAGCAAATCTCGAGGTAGAAACAAGTCGGGTGCGTTTTTTAATCCAAACCGATGTTCAACTTTTTAAGGAAGCGATTGGGGCTGGCGACTGGGTTACGGCGCTCGAGTTGTATCAGCAGCCTTTACTTTTGCAGGGCAGGAGTGCAAGTCCAGCCTTTGAAGAGTGGCTGAGTTTAGAACGCGATAAGTTGGCTGGGGCTTGGCGCGAAGCGATGTTTGCCCAAAGTCAAGGTTGTCTCGAGCAACAAGATTTTTTGGCTGCCAGCACATTGTTATTGCAATTGTGGCAGAACGACGAATTTGATGAAATGGTACTGTGTGCTTACTTAAAAGCCGCGTATTTGGCTGGACAACGCCAAGCTGCCCTGAGTGCTTTTAAGCGTTTTGAAATCGTCTTAAAAGAATTAAACGCAGTCCCCAATACCACGACACTCGCACTACACGCCCAGATTTTAGCCGCCCTACCGCTCGAGATACAACCGATTCCAGAGCCAGTCCCACTGGCAGTGCTGCGTCCTCCAAAGTTAATTGGGCGTGACCAACAAGCTGCTCAATTGCGTGCCAGTCAAGCCAATGTGGTCTTGATGATTGGTGAGGCTGGAGTCGGTAAAAGCCGTTTTGCGCTCGAGGTACTGCCCGAAGCACGGGTCTTGGGTTGCTTTGAGGGCTTAGAAGGCATTAGTTACGCCCCATTTTTAAGGTATTTAAGACAGACCATCACCCCCGAAAAAGCCGAGGCACTAGGCGTGTACCGCGAGGATTTAGCCAGATTGCTGCCAGAGTTGGGTTTGGTACAAAGCACCGATGCGAACAACGCCAAAACCCGTTTACTCGAAGCCTTGGCGCGTTTTTGTGAACAAGAAAGTACACCGTTATTATTTGATGATTTGCAATGGGCGGACTCGGCTACCCTAGAATTTATGACCTTTTTTGTGGCTCGAGAACGAGTTCGGGTTTACGGCACAGTTCGTTCAACCGAAATTTCTGAATCACTTGGGCAGTATTTTAGCGCTTGGCGAGCCGAAAAAATTATCCTACCACCATTTGATTTAACGGGTGTAGAGCGTCTTGTTTCGAGTTTAATTGGCACAGAAGAACAGTATCCGATTTTCAGTCAGTTTTTACTGGAGCGCACCGGAGGAAACACATTTTTTCTACTCGAGGTGCTAAAAGCCTTGTTTGAAAAAGGTCTCTTACGGGTCGAGAACCATCATTGGCGCAGTGCTTTGGATGAAATCAGTACCGATTATCACGAACTGGCTGTGCCAACTCGAGTTGCCGATGTGATTCTGGCTCGAGTTGTGCGTTTGCCAAAAACCACACAGCTTATTCTTGGGGCTGCCAGTGTGCTGGGTCAAGGGCTAGATTTAAGTCGGCTGTGTCAGATGACTGGTTTTAGTGCCGCTAAAATGCTCGATACCTTAGAAATGCTCGAGCAAGCCAAATTCATTACCTTCGGACGATTCGAGCATGATTTACTGCGCCAGAGTGTGTACGCCAATTTATCGCAAAACCGCCGAAGCTACTGGCATCAAGCGGCAGCAAATCTGGATTTACCACGTTTACAACAAGCCGAGCATTACTTAAAGGCGGGTCAGCCCAAAGCTGCCTTGCCGTTACTAACCGCCGAAGGCATGGCAAAACGCCAGATTGGTTTACTGCACCAAGCCAGAGAAATTTTACAGCGAGCCAACCACCTCGAGCCAGAGCGCTTGGATATTCTGGCGACTTTGGCGGTACTGCACAGCCAACTCAACAACCCAAGCGCCGCTAAGCATTGTGCCAAAATCGTGTTAAGTCAAAGCACCACCCCAGAAAACCGCACCAACGCCTTAAGTGTGCTTGCCAGCCAAGCCTATGATTCTGGGGATTTAGAATATGCCGCCCAACAAATCGAAGAAGCCTTGGTCTTGTCCGAGCAATTCGAGCGCACTGATGCCACGCTCGAGGAAGTCGCCTTTGATATTTTTGAAGCCCAACAGCGTTATCCCGAGTGCATTGAGATGCTGCAAAAAGCCAGAACTCGTTTAAGTCAGTTGTCCGAAAGTGGTGATTTAGCGATTATCGTCTCGAGTCTAGCGGCGGTTTATGATGATACAGGGCGTGAAGTCGAAGCCTTACCACTTCATTTTGAAGCCCTCGCCATTGCCAAACGCAGTCAAGCACGCTATGCCCAAGTCAACGCCAGTATTCAAATCATGTGGGCATTGCAAAACGCCGACCGCAACCAAGAAGCCGTGCTGATTGCCGAAGAAGCCTTGAACTTAGATGAATTTGGCAACTCGGAGTATTTACGCAATGGTTTAGCGGCTTGCCTGATGCGCTTGGGGCGAATCGAAGAAGCAGTAATTCAATACGAACACAATGCTCAGCACGGCAATTCCACCACCCAAACCTTGGCTTGGGGAAAACTGGCGAACCTCTACGATATTTTGGGTCAAATTGAAAATCGGGATGAAGCCGTGACCCAATCTTTTGATAATGCCCTAAAAACCCAAGTGCCATTTGCCCAGATACGGGCTGGTATCGCTGTCCTAAAATTTGGTTCGCAGGCGCAACTCGAGCAGATTCTTCCGTTGGTATTGGGCAAAAAAAGCCCAGACCCAAATGCCCAAGCCGAACTAGAAGCTGCCCTCGAGTCACGTGGAATCAGTCTCGCATGAGTCACGTGGAATCAGTCTTGTGTATAGAGCCTCCGAAAGAAAAACAGGGCGAACACGGGGGTTCGCCCCTACCTCACGCATTTTTTATGCCATAACCGTAGGGACAGACCCCTGTGTCTGTCCTGTAACTAATGATGAAATGGCATTCTTTGAAGAGGCTCTATCTTGCATGAGACAATCTACATTCCTAATCGAATTCCTGTCGAAATACTCATCTCGAGCCGTTAGCCTCTAAACTATGCTCGTTCGTCGTGTCTCATTGTATTTATTGCGCGAGTCTGTGCCTTTGTATTTTGTTGGTGTACTGACCATTTTGGTGTTGTTGTTACTCGATTACTTTGCGACCCTGATTGGGTTTTTTATTCGCAATAATTCGCCAGTTGGTTTAATTGTGCAAAATGTGGCAGACCGAATCCCATTTTTTTTGTCTTACATGATTGCCCCAGCCTTAGCGTTTGCCATTCCAGTCGGTTTAGGGCGGCTCGGTAAGGACTCAGAACTCAAAGCCTTGTATGCCCTCGGGGTACGTCCAGCTTGGATGCTTTGGGTGTTTGTTTGTTTTGGTTTGTGTGTCACAGGTTTTCAGTTTTACAGCACCAATGTCTGGCAACCAGCCGCCGAAGAACGTTTCAAGACCAGTTTTTCTAAACTCTTTAATTCCGAACCCAGCACCACCCAAGAACTGAAAAGTTTTGCCAGTCCAGATGGCAAGACCTTGTTTCATGCGGGAACAGTTGCCCCTAAACTCGAGGATAAAAAGGTCGCCGATTTGTATGGCGTAGCCGTGATTACCGAAGAAGGGACTTTTACCGCCACCCGAGGCACTTGGGATTCCAGAGCCAAAACATGGCAGTTATTCACGGTGTACCGCACCGATAAAAACGGTAAACTCGAGGGGGTCCCCGAAGTGCGTAAAGAATTTGCCTTCCAAGCAGCCCTCGAGCCGGACGCAAAATTACCAGAGCATCTAAGTCTGCCAGACCTTGCTAAACGCGCTTCGAGTACCACCCAAAGCCTACAAGAACGTTACACCGCCAATTATTTACTGCAACGGCGTTTTGCTGACCCGTTTGCTGCCCTGATGATGGCATTACTTGGGGCGGCGGTTGGCTTGGGTATCTCGAGTCGCGCCACTGGTTTTTTAGCCACAATTGTGGTGCTGGCATTGTACTGGGCAATGTGGATTATGGGGCAACAACTCGCCGCTTCGCAAGCTGTACCATTCTGGTTTGCGGCTTGGCTACCAACCATGCTTTTTGCTGTCGGTACTTTGGTGGCTTTTCGGAGGTTATCGTGAATCCTGCTCGAGCCATTGCCAAGCAATCCGCGCCGCGTCCGCCACGGATTACCAAACTCGATTGGTATTTACTGAACGAGATTTTGCCGTGGTTGCTGAGTGGTTTAACAGTAGTGGTGCTGGTTTTGATTATGGGGGCGATGTTTGCCCAAGCTGGAGAAATTTTATCTAAGGGTGCTAATCCGCTTCTTGTACTGCAATTTATGGCGTTTAACATCCCAGACATGATGTCGCGGGCTTTACCGCTTGCGATGCTTTTTGCGGTTTTAATGGGTTTAAGCCGTTTGACCCAAGACAGCGAATTAAAAGCCGCGATAGTCAGTGGTGTTCCGCCGACCCGTTTGGTTTTTCCTGTGCTTGGCATGGGAACAGTTGTGGCACTACTGGCATTTATCAATGCCGAAACGATTAAACCTCGAGCGTTCACCGAAGCCCAGCGCGTTTTTAAGGACATTGTGCTGTCCAATCCAAAAATTGTGGTTGCGGATGGTCAATTTTTTAAGGACTCGCAAAATCAAGTGATTTACATTGCCCCCGGCGGAATCTCGAGCAATGGCAACCTAAGCGATATTACCGTGCTGCAAGGACAATCTGGGCAAGTGCCAAGTACCATCACCCGAGCGCCAACGGGCAGCATCCTCAAAGAAGAAGGGGCGATTTTACTCGAGAACGGCACACGCACCACCTATAAAGGCGGTGATGCCCGTCCTGTTACCGTGATTCGGTTTGCTCGAGCCACCATTCCGATTCGTCAATTGCGTCAGGGAAGTGGTTTAAGTGCCGACGCAATGCAATTATCGGTCTTCGATTTACTGGCTCGAATTAACACCTACCGCACCCAAGGTTTTGTCCCCAACAATGAACTAACCGCCTTGCACCGCAAATTTGCCGAACCGATTGCTGCCATTGCCTTCGCATTATTTGGCATTGGGGTCAGTTTATGGGCGCTTCGTAGCAATCAAAATTTTGGTTTTACTGGCGCAGCCTTTTTTACTTTTTTTTATTATGCCACCAGCACCGTTTTTAGGGTTATGGGCGAAAACGGGGCGCTGATGCCACTCTTAGCCGCTTGGATGCCGAATGTAATTTATGCTGGGGCTGGAATGGTGTTTTTATGGCTTGCTCGACGGCGTTAAAACTCATGGTTCATTGGGCAAGAGTCTCATCTCGAGTCAGTAAAATTTAAGCATGACTTGGCAAGAAATTCGGGAACAATTTCCCAATCAATGGGTTCTGGTTGAAGCCTTAAACTCGAGTAGCCAAAATGGGTATTGGACACTCGAAAAAATGGCAGTCTTAAACTCTTTTATTGACGGCGAAATGGCTTTAGATGATTACGAAAAGATTCATGACAAACAACCTTTACGCGACTTGGCAGTGTTACACACCAGCCGTCCACAATCAAAAATAGCCGAAACACATTGGCTAGGTATTCGGAGTCTGGTGTGAAATTACAACTCGAGCGGGATTTACTACTGACACAAATAGAAGTCAGGCATCAAGAAACAACAATTGTTTTCAAACGGGTTTTAGTGGACACGGGTTCAGGCACAACTTTACTTTCTCGGTCTTTACTTAAAGAAGCTGGAATTATCCTACACATTGAAGACGAGCCTCAACGCATTCGAGGAATCGGTGGGTCTGAAATGGTTTTTCAAAAAAAATTTGATGCGATTTGGTGTGGTTACACTTGGGCGCAATTCGACTTTGGTGGCTTGAATTATCGT
>JAYWHB010000339.1:0-3730 GCA_043777915.1 Deinococcales bacterium | reverse complement strand
CAAGGATATGTTCAGCCCGTTTAGAAACAAAGGTGAGTCGAGAGACTTGATTGATAATTTCACCTTCAAGCACAATTCCTTCAAGATTATTGACCAACTCCATAAAACGGTTCTGGCTGCTGCGAAGAGCATTTTCAACTGCATGGCGTTCGATCAGTTCGTTCCGCAGTGCCTCGATCATATGGGTTTGTTTTAAGGCTGGAATCGCGGCTTGAACCACGCTCATGGCTAAGTTCTGGTCGGCTGGCGTAAAAGAACGTAGGGTTAATGAATCTATACCGAGTGTGCCAACCACATCCGAGCCTGCCAAGACTGGCACAATCATCATGCTGCGAATTCCAAAACGCCCCGCAGCTTCACGATTTGCTCCAAAATGAGCCTCGTTTTCCACATCGTTAATCACGACTGGACGGCGTTCCTTGAGTACCCTTGGTGTGATGTCATTGCCCGACAGTGGCAAAACCACACCGATGGCACTTAAGCCACCCGTGCGGTACTCAGCAATAATTTCAATCGCATCCCGCGCCGAATTAAAATTTCCAAAGGCTGCCGAATCAGCGCTCAAGGCTTTGCAGATTTCGGCACAAAGCACATTCAACACATGAAGCGGCTCGAGTTTGGCGGCAGCCGCATTGACTCGGCGCAAAATCCGAGCTTCAAGCAATTGTTGCTCGAAAATTGCGGCGGCACTCGGGGAGGCTGGGTTGGTCATGCTAAAGCCCATCCTACCCGAGTTTTATAAAAAAGCTGTGTAAAATGCACAAAAATCTTATGTGGTGTACTCGGCGTTGATTTTCACATAGCCTTCGGTCAGGTCACAACCCCAAGCCGTACCCGTTCCAGTGCCTTGACGTAAATCAATTGTCGCCAAAACCTCTTCGGCTTTCATGGCAGCACTCACCGCAGTGCGGTCAAACTCGAGAACTGCACCATCAAATAAAACTGTGTTTTGCAAGGCAATTTGAACCGTGGTGGTTTCAAAAAAAGCCCTAGATTTGCCAATCGCCATCATGATTCGACCCCAATTTGGGTCGTTGCCGTAGACCGCGCTTTTCCAGAGTGGGCTGGCAGCCACACTTAAGGCGGCTTCTCGAGCCTCGAAGTCGTTACGAGCGCCGACAACTTGCACTGTCAAGAGCTTGGTTGCTCCTTCGCCGTCCCTTGCCAGTTGTTTTGCCAGCGAGACCGCCACAGTTTCCACACCTTGCCAGAATTCACTTAAATCCACTGCTCCCGCCGCACCATTGCAGAGCAGCAACACCATGTCGTTGGTGCTGGTATCGGTGTCCACTGTGACTTGATTAAAACTGCCTTCAACAATACCCTGAAAAGACCGTCGCAACTCGAGTTGAGGCACAGCCGCGTCCGTTACAATGTACGCCAACATCGTCGCCATGTTTGGTGCAATCATCCCACTGCCTTTACAAACTCCAACAATTCTTGCGCCATTAGAAAGCGTTACAAAAGCGGTTTTCGGCACTAAATCGGTGGTCATGATACCCAAGGCAAACGGCTCGAGGTCAAGCGCCAAGGTAATGTTCGGTAAACCCGATTCGATTTTTTCGACGGGTAATGGTACACCAATGACCCCTGTGCTGGCGGTAATCACACTCGAGGCTGAAAGACCGATTTGTAAAGCCGTGACTTCTGCCATGCGCTGGTTGGTTTCGATGCCCACTTGACCGGTGGCACAATTGGCGTTGCCAGCATTGACGACAATCGCTTGCACAGGCAGTTCGGACTCGAGTAAATGGCGGTTACGGGTCACACATGGCGCAGCCGCACGGTTGGTTGTCCCCGAGTATGCCCATGTACAGGCTGAATCACTGACCAGCAGTGCCAAATCTGTTTTGCCAGATGGTTTAATCCCAGCCTTGGTTGCTCCTGCGCGAAAGCCTAATGGTAATGACATAGCTGATATTTTAACGTGAATTACTGAACCAAACCAAATTTAGAACTTTAGAAAACCAATACTCGAGAACACGGTAATAAATATACTCACCAGCACCACCAGACTTGCCGCGACGGTCGCCCCAAGTTCTGTTGCATTTAGACGTTGGCGTTGCCAGAAGACTAGACCAGTACCAACGAGAGTTCCCAAAAGCACAATCAGCCAAGATACATTCAGGAGCGGTGCAAAAACCCAATTGCTGGCATTAAGACCACCACTGACCACACGCCCACCAAGCAATACTACCCAAGCGCAAACCATCCCAAACCAAGTGCCTTGTCCAAAGTCAAAACGCCCTCGGAGCAACCAGACAAACGGAGCAACCAATAAAACTGCCAAAGCCGCTAGTATGAGTGATAAAGCGGTCTGACCAAAAAAATTCTGTACTGGAAACCAAGGATTCCAACCCAAAACCTTAGAAATTTGGTCAATCAAATTTGGGCTAAACGGCTGGCTCGAGTCGGCAAACCATAACTGGCTACTAAAACCATCTTGTCCAACACTTTGCCAAGCGATTGAATGCTGGCTCGAGAGGTCAGGCACACGCTGGCTCGAGAGGTCAGCACTGGAAAAACCAGAAGGAGCAGTAATTTCTACTCGGGTCAGCTTGGTTTCAAGGTTATAGCTGATGATTTGATCTTTGATGGTGTAGTACAGCGCCTTGCCAATTTGACCAAGGTAGGGTGCAGGCGGGGCAAATTCAATGATTTTGCCAGCCTCAAACAAAGCTAAACGCGGATTATGTCGTTTGGTAAATGCACCTAAACGTTGTTCTTCAGGGGTTTCGTACCACCAAATGGGAATTAACTGACTGGCTTTAAGCGCTACACCAAAACGCTGACCGCGCCCAATATAAACGGCTGGTGCAAGCAGCGCAGACTGCACATCAGGTAAATTCTGCTTTAAATTGGATACTTGCAAAAAACGCAGGTCATACTTTTCGTCTTGACCATTGCGAAAACCTTCGGCAAAAACAATCCCGATTCGCCCTGCCACACTATTTGCCGCCAATGCCCCAACGTTGAGCTTGGTTTGAAAAACGGTTTTTGGTTTTTCGTTCCAAAACTGCACCACCACCCCAGTCAATTCGCCTTGTTGGGCAACGCCAATCAGCACGGGTTTGCCAGCCATCTCGAGCAAGGCAAAATCGGTATAAGGAGTCTCGAGCGCCAATTGAGCCTGTCCTTTGAACCACCACCACAGACCGTTGGGGTTAAGGGTATCGCGCCTGTACCAAGCCAGAGCCAAATTAGCCGATGTACCAGCCCCTTGTAAATCACGAATTCCAGATTGCTCGAGAATCAACTTCGGATTTTGACCAGATAAATCTCGTTGTTCTAAGCCAATTGCTTCTGCCACAATCAGGCGCTTAGAATCTATAACCACACCTTGGGTGATGCTAGAAGTGGCAATGCTACGCGGCAAGCCCCAACCATATTGGGCTTTATAGGCTGTCTCGAGTTGGGCAAATGCCAAGGAAAACCAAGAAACAACAATCCAGCAAAAAACCACAACCCAAAATCTCATGTTAGCGACAAATTAAATCAGAATAGTGACAGAACAATGGCTTGAAGGGACAGACACAGGCGACCATGCCCGTAAGCAGCCGTGTTTATGGTCTGTCTCGGGAGGCAGGACAGACACAGGGGTCTGTCCCTACAAGTGTGAACGGCTTTAATCTTAGGGCAAACGCACTCGTGAGAGGTTAATGTGTAGGAATGTTGCCAAGTATAGTGATTCACTTCCGTGATTTACCCGACCCTCGTCTCGACCACCCAA
>JAYWHB010000338.1:0-3745 GCA_043777915.1 Deinococcales bacterium | reverse complement strand
CCCAAATGTTTTGCCAATTGAATTGCAAATGTTCCTACACAACCAGAACCCGCCTGAATGAAAACTTTTTGCCCTTTTTTGAGATTCGCTTTTTCGATCAGTGCTTGCCAAGCAGTCAAACCTACCAGAGGGATAGAAGCCGCAGCTTCCATGGTCAGGTTTTTTGGCTTGATTGCCACGTCGTTTTCGTGCATCGCAATAAATTCGGCAAAAGTTCCAATTCTATCTTTATTTGGTCGAGCATAGACCAGATCGCCCGCCTTGAATCGCTGTACTCGAGAGCCGACTCGAACCACGATCCCAGCCACATCATTGCCCAAAATAAGTGGTAATTTGTAAGGCAAAAAGAGTTTGAACTCTCCGTCTCTGATTTTAGAATCCAGAGGGTTTACACCAGCAGCGTGAATCTGAACCAGTACATCATTTTCTTGGAGCAATGGGTCTGGCACTTCAGTCAATTGTAAGTCATTCTTTTTTCCATAGCGATTGATTATAAATGCTTTCATAATTTTTTCTCCTTGAAGTTTTCACTGAGGAACGCTAGAGCCTGTGCAACGAATTTATGAGAAAATACCACTGTGTCAGACGGCTTCAACTGTTGCGGTTGCTGATAACCGTTATTTCTCGTATTGCGCCAGGGCATTCCCGTTTTTTACATAGGTGAGCGCTTCGGGCATCTCGTAGGCGTGGATGGCTGAGACAAACGAAGGCAGCTTGGCGGATAACCTTGATACTGCGGCACTGGCGAAGAATGCGCGTAGCACGCTGGAGTTGGTGAAGCCAAGGATTAAGGAGGCGTGAAAATGCTGATCCTTGGGGTTGTCGTGGGCTACGTTTGGCGTGTCCCAGAGCTTCTCGATCCACGGCATGAACACCTGTGTTCGGAGTTCCTTCAGTACGCCGGTACTTGCAACCGCGCCAACAAACTCATGGCTGATGAACTTTCGGAAATCATTCGTACTGACATCATCCTTTTTCCGAAGGTAGATGAGGACTCGGCTTTCGGTTTTTGCTCCGTCAGTATTAACGGTGTACCATCGGGCGGAATACGGCAGTCCCGCGTAGAGCAGGGTGCGTCGGAAGACATTGATCTCATCCTTGTAGGCGAGTTTGGTTTGCTTTTGACCGAACAAAGGCGAGAAGACAGACCTAAAAGTGACTTCTGCAACCCCATCAATTTTGCGATCTACTGGGATGGTCGTCTCAACGCCTCGAATTGCTGGCCAAAGCCCGGGGTTGCTCTCAGACAGGTGTATCTGGCGATACTCGTCGAAGCCGGGGGTTGCGCTGATGATTTTAGAGTGTGGACCCTTCCAGTAGTCCATCCCCATTTGTCGAGGCTGGTCGGTACGCACCCATAGAAGAATTGACGAGACGAAGGGTTTTTTAACGAATGGAGGTATGAGATTCACAGTTTGAGTGTTCGGGTTTGTGTTCATCGCGTCAAGAACTCCACGGCGGCAGGCGCGAATTTCTCGTGAAACTGAAAAATTCCACCATGTCCCGAGTCGGGATAGATGATCAATTCGGAGTGCTTGATGCGGCGGTGCATGTCCTCGGAAAGTACCGAGGGTACCATACGGTCGTTGTCACCGTTGGCGATGAGCGTCGGTTGGGTGAGCTTCGAGAGGTCAGACGGGGCTGAGCGTCCATACCTTTGAATCGCCTTGAGTTGCGTCTGAAAAGCTGTAATCTTGATTGGCGCGTCACGGTCAACGGTGCGCTCCTTGAGGCGGTTGACGAAAGCACGTGCGGCGAGCTTACCGGCGGCATTGCGCTTGAAGAACAGAAACTCCTTCGGGTCTACAAAGGTTAAGGTTGCTCGCAACACGTCGTAGTAGGTAGTGCCGACTACCTTGTCCATGTCCTTACCGCCTCGAGGTCCGGTGCCAGTCAGGATCAGCTTGCGGACAAAGTTGGGGTGCTTGAGAACGAAGTCTTGGGCGACCATACCGCCAAGCGAGAAGGAAAATATGTCTATTTTACTAAACCCAAGGGCATTGATAAAAGTGAATGCGTCGTCTGCCATAGCCTCGATGGTGTCTGGCACTTGACCAGTGGATGCGCCGATACCGGCGTTATCAAAAGCAATCACGTGGTGATTCTGCGCGATTGGGTCAATGATGCGTGGATCCCAGTTGTCCAGTGTTGCGGCGAGGTGAACGAAGAAAATCACTGGGATGCCGCCTTTGGGTCCAAGTTCTCGGTACGCAAAGGTCATGCCTCTAGCAGCGATGGTACGGGTTGGTGCTTTTGCATAGGATGTGATGACAGGTTCGTTGTTGGTATTGCTCTGGGTTGGGGCAGATTTGTATTGATTTGTACTTGACATAAAGACCTCCCCTTAAGCATTTGAAGCTGTGAGCAACATCATTTCGAGTGTCCCTGCTGGCAGTGAAAGCCCTTGCTTGATTTGGGCTGAAAATTCATCTGCCAAGACTTCGGTTTTGCCAGCCTCGAGCGCTTCAAGCACTTGCCGAGCAACATCTTCGGGTTTTGCTTTAGGCGCATGGACACCTTTTGCCATGTCGGTGTCCATATATCCAACATGCAGTGCTAAAACTTGTGTGCCTTGGTTGTGTAATTCTACGCGCAGACCATTGCTGAGCGCCCAAGCTGCGGCTTTTGATGCGCCGTAAGTGGCGGCGACTGGCATACTGACCCAAGAAAGTACCGATAAAACGTTGACAATTGCGCCACCACCGTTTTGTTTAAGGATTGGGGCGAAAGCTTGACTAAGGGCAAGTGGTCCAAAAAAGTTGGTTTCGAGTTCGTCTCGAGCGGCTTGAATTGCATTTTCGGAAACAAAAGCCTGTCCACGGATGATTCCAGCGTTGTTGATCAGCAAGTTGACATCTGGGTAGGCTTTGGCAATGTCCAGAATGTCTTGGGGGTTGGTGACATCAAGTTTGACAGGATACACCCCTGATAAGTTGATGCTGCTCGGGTCTCGAGCAGCGGCATAGACTTTTTTGACCCCCGCAGCCAGTAGTGCTTGAACGAAGGCGAGTCCTAAGCCACGGTTGGCTCCGGTAACAAGGGCGACTGAATCTTGGATTTTCATAATTTCTCCTATTTAAGATGACTGGTCATCTTAAATTCCTTAAAATTTTTATGGCACAAGGATCGTCGAAAAAACGACCCGAAAAAAAGTATCTAAAGGCACTCGAGATTGCTCGACTTTGGCACGCATTGCCGCCCCCTGCCAAGCATTCAAAATAAAGGATGCCAACAATTCTGGAGACATATTTGATCTCACCGAGCCGTTTTGTTGAGCTTCTGAAATCGCTGCCGACAAGAGCTTTACCCACGATTCAAAGGCTTTGGAAACGCTGTCTCGAATGCTTGGGTATTGATCTGAGAGTTCTGCACCAAAATTCCCTAATAAACAACCGCGTTGGCATTGTTGAGCCTCGGGCAAGGCAATCAATGCGCCATAAAACGAACGTACTCGCTCGAGTGGCGCGATGTTCTGGTCGTGCAAGATTTGTAATACTGGACTGAGAATTTGGAGGTAACGCTGCACCACAACAACACCAAAGTCTTCTTTGCTGGCAAAATGATTATAAAACGATCCTTTGGAAACGCCTGCCGCCGCCGTAATGTCTTGGACGCTCGAGGCGTTAAAGCCATTGGTATAGAGGGTTTGTAGCCCACTCAGGATGAGTTGTTCACTGAGGTTCGCTCGAGCCATAAGATATAATATGACCAGTCGTCTTAGTTTGTCAAGTGAGTCGCCCGTTCT
>JAYWHB010000337.1:0-3752 GCA_043777915.1 Deinococcales bacterium | reverse complement strand
ACCTTACAAGACGAAACTGGGGGTTTCCATAGTTTTATTCCGCTTGCCTTCCAGCCCGATGCTAACGCACTAGCATTTAACCTTGGCAAAACCGAATTTACGACTGGCATAGATGACCTGCGAAATCTGGCGGTCTCGAGACTGTACCTAGACAACTTTCAGCACATCAAAGGTTACTGGGTGATGATTGGCTCAGACCTTGTGCAGGTTGCCCTTGATTGGGGCGTGTCGGATGTGGATGGTACAATCATCGAAGAACACATTGCACACGCGGCTGGCGCAACCAGCCCATTAGGGTTATCAAGAGACAAAATGGTGGATATGATTAGAAGGGCTGGGCGCACACCAGTCGAGCGCAACGCGTATTACGACGAGTTAAAAATCTATGCCCCATTAGAAGCGGCTGACTAAATCTAAACGAGTAAGTTTATGCCCCTTGCAATCTGTCTGGCTTTTGCTATACTCCTTGGGCTGCCGCGAGACCCCTCGCGCTAACAACAGTAAAGAATTTTTGTGGCTGACTGGGCGAGTATCCCGGTAACACGCCCGGAGGAAATAAAAATGGCAAAGCACCCAGTTCCAAAAAAGAAGACCAGCAAGTCCAAACGCGATATGCGTCGTTCGCACCATGCCTTGGTTGCCCCTAACTTGACCACTTGCAAGAATTGTGGTTCAAAAAAACCACAACACGTGGTCTGTGCCGAATGCGGTTTCTACGATGGTCGTCAGGTTTTAGCGATTGCCGCAGCCTAAAGTCATCCGTCCCGTATAGCCGAAAAGGTTTACTCTTTTCGGCTTTTTTAGTGCCTAGAAATTTATGCCCAATTGAGTGCTGGAAATTACGTCCAAAACCGAATAGAATATGAGCTACTAGCTTCTGGCTATGACATCTCCGACACAGTTCTCGAGAACATTGCTTTTACTTTCGCCCTTCGCCTTTTACCTTTTGCCTTTCCCTAGGATTCCCATGACTCAAGCTGCTGGTGCTAATCGCCCGAAGACCCTCAAAGATTATGTTGGTCAGGAAAAACTTAAACAAAAACTTGGGGTCTATATCCAAGCTGCCAAAGGGCGCAATCAGGCACTTGACCATGTGCTGGTCTTTGGTCCGCCCGGACTGGGTAAAACCACTTTGGCACATATTATTGCCTATGAAATGGGGGTCGGGATTCGTCCGACTTCGGGTCCTGCCATCGAAAAACCGGGCGATTTGGCGGCTATCCTGACCAATTCGCTCGAGGAAGGCGATGTACTTTTTATAGATGAGATTCATAGGCTAGGGCGGGTTGCCGAAGAACATTTGTACCCCGCGATGGAAGATTTTAGATTGGATATTGTGATTGGGCAAGGTCCGGCGGCACGCAGTATTCAATTGCCAATTCCACGTTTTACCTTAATTGGTGCAACCACCCGCCCGGGTTTAATCACCCAACCGATGCGAAGCCGTTTTGGGATTATCGAACACCTCGAGTATTACAGTCCCGAAGAACTGGCGCAGAGTCTCGAGAAAGAAGCAATTTTGCAGGGTTTAGAACTTGCCCCAGATGCCGCCCTTGAACTTGGGGCGCGGTCTCGAGGCACAATGCGAATTGCCAAGAATTTACTGAACCGTGTGCGCGATTATGCCCAAGTCGAGGGTGAGTACCATATCAGTGCTTCCAGAACCCAAAATGCCTTAGACAAACTTGGTTTAGATACGGTCGGTTTAACTGACCGCGATAAAAAATTACTCGAGACGATGATTCTTAAGTTCGCCGGTGGTCCAGTCGGTTTGGATACGCTTGCTACGGCGATTTCTGAGGATGCACTGACCATAGAAGATTTATACGAGCCGTATCTGATTCAACTTGGTTTTATAAAGCGCACTTCTCGAGGACGGGTTTTAACTCCACTGGCTTATGACCACATGGGTTACAGCATCCCGCAAGACATGCTGCTCGAGTAAGGCAGGACTTTATTCTCGAGCAGCTAGAATTTTCAAACCTGACCAAGCGCGAAATTTAACTTACTAACCAATACTTTAGTTAGGCGCTACCTAGCCATTGGTTTTAATTGTATGCTAATCCTATGATGATTTCGGGTTCGAGGACAAATTTGTATTCTGTTGTTACGGTTGAAACAAGCAACCGCGCATGGGAGTGGCAGGTTCATGGCTGTTCGTGGGAGACACGGGAGGCAGCGATGAACCTCCTGCCGTTTTTAGGGGTTAAAGCATGAACTCCCCAATTCGAGTGCTGGTTGTAGACGACCACCCAATGGTCAGGGCGGGTTTAACCACGATGCTTAAAAACGCCTCGGGAATTGAATGTGTTGGCGAAGCCAGCAGTGGCAAACATGCCATCGAACAAACCGAGTCCTTAAAACCACAAGTGATTTTGATGGACTTAAAAATGCCTGGAATGGACGGCGCAACCGCCGCCGCCACAATTCGCAGTACCAACCGTGATGTGCAAATTATTATGCTGACCGCTTTTTACGACCCAGACCTTGTGCAGAACGCGATGCAAGCAGGGGCAATTGGCTATTTACTCAAAACCTCTGGGGCTTCTGAAATTCTCGAGGCGATTCGCAATGCCGTGCTGCGTCGGCGTACCCTTGCCCCCGAAGCCACCGAAGCCCTGATTCAAGCAGTCCAGAACGATGGCATTGGCGAGGATTTAACGGCAAGGGAGCGCGAGGTGCTGCAACACATGGCACTTGGTAAAAGCAACCAAGACATTGCTGATGAAATTAAAGTAGCACTGCCAACCGTAAAATTCCATGCCAATAATATATTTTCTAAACTCGGGGCGAAAAGCCGCTCTGAAGCGATTCACTTGGCATATAAATACAGGCTGCTCGAGAAGAATTAACCTGTGCATTGCGCTTAGTGCCTTTAAGCTGTTTTACCGAGGCGCAGTTTCTTTTTTTGTTGGACAATGAATCATACTTGGGGGTTTCCTCAAGAATTGAGGATTGTATGACTCCAGCCAAAGATATTTTTAATAAAATTGCCCATGACCCGCGTTTTGAACCCACTGACTACTTTGTGGGTTATGACTCAAGGTTTGATGGTTTGCGCGAAAGCAGCTTCGAGGGTTTTTCGCATTCTGAAATCCCGTGGCACAGAGTCCAGTACATCCGCAATTCAAGTGGGATACAATGGGACAGACGCACAAAATTAGATTTAATTGATGGTTCGGGGACAGCCTCAGCCGTGGCTGGCAGTTTAGCCGTGCAATCTGCACGTAAAATAAGTAAGGACAACATCATGAAACCCAAAGAATTATTGGCTCTTGGCATTCCGCATCGTGCATTGGGTCTAACCGCGCAGCTATTAAAGTCTCACCCAGAAAAGCGAGTCATGCTCGAGGAATTAAAGACCATGTTGGCAAATCCATCCGAGTACACTGGGCATTTCTTGCCACTTTTAAGCGAACTTTCTCGCGCCTCCCCTGTACTGGCTCGAGACGAACCCGTGCCGTACAAAATTTGGGGAACAGGCTTAGATGCTGGTTCACTCGAGCAAATGAAGAACGCAGCCCATTTACCTGTGGCGGTGCGTGGGGCGTTAATGCCAGATGCTCACCAAGGCTATGGTCTGCCTATTGGTGGGGTGCTTGCTACCGAAGGCGCAATTATTCCCTATGCAGTGGGGGTGGATATTGCTTGCCGCATGAAATTATCCATTCTTGATATGCCCGTTGCTAAGGCGTTTACTCGGCATTTAGATGAATTAAAACGTGCCATTGAAACCGAAACCAAGTTTGGAA
>JAYWHB010000336.1:0-3754 GCA_043777915.1 Deinococcales bacterium | reverse complement strand
TATAGAGCGCCCACTCGAGCGCCGCCAAGCCATGCAAGGTTTTGATGCCGACTATCCAGACTTTGTGGACTATATTATTCGTTGCACCCATAAAATTTGGGAGGAAAAAGCGATTGGTTTAATCTACACCCACTACACCCATAACTGCCCTATTTACATGACCGACGCAACGATTTATGGGCGCGAAGCCGTGGTCGAAGGGACACTCAAAACCCTCGCGGCTTTCCCAGATGCGCGGCTGCACGGCGACGAAGTAATTTGGAGCGGCAACGACCAAGACGGCTTTCACTCGAGTCACCGCATCACTTGGACTGCCCGCAACACAGGTTACAGCCAGTACGGAGCGCCAACCAACAAACGCATTTTACGGCGTGGCATTGCCCACTGTTTTGTCAAAGAAAACCGCATCACCGAAGAATGGCTGGTACGCGACGAATTGGCGTTGGTGCGTCAACTTGGGTTTAACGAAATTGAGCTTGCAAAACGCATGGCAAAAGCCGATGCAATCCGCAATGCCACCAGCCCAGTGCAAATTGGTGTCCCCGAAATAGACCGACTAGAAGGGCAGCTTCCGCCCAAATTAGCTGTGCGCTCGAGTCAATTTGATGTTGAGGACTTTGTGCGTTCGCTATTCCAAGAAATCTGGAATTGGCGCTTATTAAACCGTGTCAAAGATTATTACACCCAAAGCCCGACCGCCTTTGTCTCGACTGCTCGTAAACTCGAGGGCATCAGTGCCTACCAACATTTTGTCTTAAGTTTACTGGCAGCCTTTCCCGATGCTGGCGTGAGCGTAGACCACATTTGTTCTATTGGTTCTGGCTTGAACCTAAAAATAGCGGTGCGTTGGACTTTTCAAGGCACACACCTTGGCACTGGTTGGTACGGCAACCCAAGTGGGCAACGCATTAAATTACTTTGCATTAGCCACTTTGAACTCGAGAACGGGCGGATTGCAAGGGAATACACGGTCTTTGATGAATTTGCTTTACTGAAGCAGATTTATGCCCCAACCGCAGGGGAAATATGAATAAAATCGCCGCCATCACAGGCGCATCAAGGGGCATCGGTCGGGCATGTGCTTTAGCCTTGGCTGCGGATGGCTTTGATATTGCCCTGATTGGGCGCACTCTCGAGTCATTAGAAGCTGTGGCTGCCGAAATACAAGCCTTAAGCCACAATACATTTGTTTTACAAGCCGATGCGTCAAGTCTCGAGTCACTAAAAGCCGCCCTGAACAGCCTGCCACGCTTGGATGTGTTGGTTAATAATGTTGGCACAAACATTCCAGAGCCGTTTCTCGAGGTGACAGAAGCCCACTTTGACCAGATTTTTGACCTCAATGTTCGCAGTGCATTTTTTGCCACACAAATCGCAGTGCAAAAAATCCTCGAGCATGGCGAGGGTGGCGCAATCATCAACATCACTTCGCAAATGGGTCATGTTGGAGCGCCAAACCGTACCGTCTATTGTGCCAGTAAACACGCTCTCGAAGGTTTTACTAAGGCTTTGGCAGTTGAACTTGCACCACAAAAAATTCGCGTTGTCAGTGTTGCACCGACCTTTATCGAAACCGATTTAACCCGTCCAATGCTCGAGAATCCAGATTTTCAGAACATGGTTGTCCAAAGCATCCCGCTTGGTCATTTGGGAACACCCGAGGATGTGGCGCACGCGGTTGCTTTTCTAGCTTCAAGCAAAGCCAGTTTAATCACTGGCACAAGCCTCCTTGTAGATGGTGGTTGGACTGCTCGTTAAACCGTAGGGGCGAGGCACGCCTCGCCCTGCTCTTAACCCGTTTTGTCACAGAAAAGGAATTCATGGAATACATTAAAAAGCCGCCACCCACACCCAAAGCTATTGCCCAAGAAATCAAGGACACGGTTTCGGAAATTATCCTAGCCGTCGAAACCGAAGGCTTAACCGCCGTGCGTCGGTACTCGCAAGCGTTTGATAAATGGTCGCCACCCAGTTTTCGGGTCTCGAGCCAAGATATAAAAACTGCGCTCGAACAAACCCCCGAGGATTGGCAAATGCACATTGCGTGGTTGCAAGCCGAAGTTAAACGCTTTGCCGAATTGCAAAAAGCCACCCTGACTGAATTTGAAGTCGAGACCCACCCCGGTATTCATTTAGGGCAAAAACAAATCCCTGTCTCGAGTGTCGGTAGTTACAGCCCCGGTGGACGTTATCCGCTCATTGCCTCGAGTGCCATGACCGTGGTTGTTCCCAAAGTCGCGGGGGTCAAACGGGTGGTGGCAAGTGCGCCACCCAAAGATGGCTTGGGGATTTATGCGGCACAGCTTTTTACAATGCACACTTCTGGGGCAGATGAAATTTACAGCATTGGTGGGGTTCAGGCGATGGCTGCTATGGCTTTTGGTATACCAGAACTCGAGCTTGAGCCAGTTGACATGATTGTTGGCGCAGGCAATGCTTATGTTGCCGAAGCCAAACGGCAGTTGTTTGGAGTCTGCGGCATTGATTTACTGGCGGGACCCACGGATATTTTAATTATTGCCGACGAAAGCGCCGACCCACAGACCGTAGCCATAGATTTACTGGGACAAGCCGAACACGGCTTAAACAGTCCAGCTACGCTGATTACGACTTCTCGAGGCTTGGCACTCGAGGTTGAAGAATTGGTCTTAAAAATTTTGGTAGATTATCCAACCAAAGATGTCGCCCAAGTTGCTTGGCGTGACTGCGGCAGTATTATTATTTGTGAATCGGACGAAGAAATGGTACAGGTTTCCGACCAATTTGCTCCAGAGCATCTCGAGGTACAGACCCAAGACCCAGATTGGTTTTTGGCACGTTTACAAAACTATGGTTCGGTCTTTTTGGGTCACGAAGCCACGGTTGCTTATTCGGATAAAGCCATCGGCACAAATCATGTCCTACCAACGGGTGGCGCAGCGCGGTACACGGGCGGCTTGTGGGTTGGTAAATTCACCAAAACCGTGACTTACCAGCGTTGTACCCCCGAAGGTAGCCGCACAGTTGCGCCCCATGCGGCGGCGGTGGCTCGAGCCGAATTGATGTTTGGTCACGCGCTTTCTTGTGATATTCGGCTTTCAAAACAAGGGTTGTTGCCTAAACAGTAAAGTTACCCTCTTCCAAATTGCATACGCTTGCATTAGAATGTTAGTTCATCATCAAGTCACACTCGAGTCAGAAGGCTCTACAAAAGGTTATACCCCTCGTAACAGAGGTTGGAGGAATGTATGAAAAAACGTTTGGTCGGTTTAAGTCTCGCAGTTGGTACACTGGCAATCACCGCCGCCCTGAGCATCGGTTCGGCACAACAAACGGCGGCAACTTGTAACATCAAAGCCCCGAGTAGCCCCACCACGATTAACGTCTTTGGGTTTCGTTTTCCAATGATGGAGTATTACTTTAATGCGGCTGAAGCTTGCAGCAAAGAAAACCTGACGGTTAAATCCAGTTTCTTGCAACCGGCTCAATACGAAACCCAAGTCAACACCGCCCTTGCTACAGGTGGCTCGCCATACCAGATTCTACACGTCAATCCGCGCTTGGTCGCCGACTGGGGTTCTAAAGGCTGGTTATTGCCCTTAAATCCCTTAATCGCCAAGTACAAGCGCACCTACAACCTCGATGACATCAGCACTAAATTGATTGCTAATACCACGCTTGGAGTACGTCAGTTTGCTATTCCAGTCAATTTCAACACCCAAGTGCAGTTTTTCCGCAAAGATATTTTTGCCGAACTCAACCTCAAACCTGCCAA
>JAYWHB010000335.1:0-10578 GCA_043777915.1 Deinococcales bacterium | reverse complement strand
GCGGATGGGTTTCCAAAACCAGTTCTCAAAAAATTGGTTTAATGGGTGTTGCCAAACCAAATCAAAAGGATTTACTGGTGCTAAAAGAACTTCTTGAGAACAACAAAATTGTTCCTGTGATTGATAAAACCTATTCATTAAGTCAAGTTGCCGATGCGATTGCCTACCTAGAACAAGGTCATGCTCGAGGCAAAGTGATCATCACTGTAAAATCGTAGTTTATTTGTCAGACTGTGGTGATACAAAAAGCGCATACTCTCTTTATACGTCTTTAGGACGATGACAAATCAGAACAAAAACAGCACAATAAGCAAGGTTCGTTTTATCTCCCTCTCGCCCTCTTTCGTTTTTGGAGAATCCATGAAAACTTTTTTACTTTCCGCCATCGCCATCTCGAGTTTAGGTGTTGCCAACGCCCAAACCCTCTCGAAGTTTGCACCAGCTAACGCCCTTGCCGCAATAGAACTGAACGACATCGGTGGCGCTCGTAAACAAAGCGCTGCACTGGTTAAACAACTCTCAGACTTAAACATTGGGGCGATTTTGGGCGAAGCCACAGGCAGCAGCAAAAAAGAACAACGTGATTTAGAAACCATGCTGAATGATTTTGGGTCTTTAGTAGACCGTGAAGGACTGGTTTCTTTGTACTTAAGCCCGAAAAACGGACAAGTCGGGTTTTTACTAGCCGCCCGACCTGCCGCCAACACCGATGCCAAAATGAACAAATGGATGCTCGAGAGTGCCAAAAGCATGAGCGCCCGTGGCAGTCGAATTTTGGGTTTTCCGGTTTACCAAAGTAGTTTGGTCAATTTTGGCTATATGGGCGGACTAGCCTATGCCGCATCGGACACCGCCACCTTGAACGAATTCTTAAGTCGTTTCCGCAACCAAGGGAACTTTAGTAAACCCAGCCTTGCCGCCAGTAACAGTTTCAGTGAGGTCATGAACCAAGTCGGTACGGGCAACATGCGAATGTACTTTGACTTGCGTAATGCCAGCCAATTGGCTCGCGGCATCATAGACATGGTAGACCCAGAACTGCCCGGCATTAAACTCGAGCCAGTGCTGGATGCCCTGACCACCTACGGACGTTTTGCGGGTGCTTGGCGCATCACCACCGATGGCATTGACACCACCACCATCACTGTTCCAGAAGCTCGAGGCGCAGATACTCAATTTGCACGGGTTTTAACGCCCAAAGACGCAATTGACTTAAAAGCCGCCAGTGTTGTCCCCGCCACCGCCACAGGATTTAGCACCAGCAGCAATAATTTAACCCTTTGGTACGATTGGGTCTCGAGCTTACTTGACCGCACTGGCGCGAACCCCGGCGGCTTAGACACATTCTTCAAAGGCGAATTTGGTATTGATGCCCGTAAAAGTATCCTCGGTTGGATGACAGGCGAACTTGCCAGCGCAACTTTTGTTGGTAAAGGCGCAACCCAATCCATTGGTGAAAGTGTCAATTACATCGGTACAAAAGACGAAAAAGCCACGGTAGACATGATCGAAAAAGTCCTGCCGAAACTGATTGAAATTGGTCAGAAACTGGCTCAGCAAAAAGTCAACAATAAATTTGTTAAAGCCAAAATTGGCAACACTGACATCTACCGCTTTGTGATTGCCGATAACATGCCGTTTATACTGGCAGTCAAAGATGGTTTCTTGATGGTCGCTACTTCTGACACGGGCATCACGGCTGCTCTTTCAAGCGGCGCAAAACTCGAGACCAGCAGCAACTACAAAACCGCCACGGCTCGAGTCCCCAAAGATGCCCTAGGCTGGAGTTACGGCGACACCACCACCAGCCTAAAAAGCGCTGCCGAAGGCGCTGGACAAATCCTCGAACTCGGTTTAAGCCTAGGACTGGACTTAAAACCAAGCACCAGCAAAAAACTGGTCAGTGGCATTGTTGGAATGCTTAATGCCCTCGGAGACCGCGCTGGCTTTGCGGTTTCATGGACAGAAATTGCGCTAGTTGGCACAAAAACACGGAGTTTTCAACCAGTGAAATGGTAATAGACACAAGGCAAAAAGGGCGCATTGAGTTGCGCCCTTTTTTGTTCCTCGAGACTTTGTACTGGTCAAAGTAATGCCAGCACCGCACTTGTAAACTCACTCGAGCCAGAAGTACCGCCCAAATCTCGGGTCGGATGACTAAACAACGCTAAACGCACGGCTTCTTCGATTTTTCTGGCGATTTCAGGGCGCTTAAAACTGTACTCGAGCATCATCGCAGCACTAAGAATTGTGGCGGCGGGGTTGGCAATTCCCTGCCCAGCGATGTCTGGTGCAGAACCATGAATCGGCTCAAACAAGCCAATTTTATCGCCGAGACTGGCACTTGGCAGCAAGCCAAGGCTACCGGGCAGGACACTGGCAAGGTCTGAGAGAATATCGCCAAACAAATTCTCGGTCAGAATTACATCGTAACGCTTCGGGTTTTTGACCAGAATCATGGCACAAGAATCCACATATTCATGGGTCAGTTCCACATCTGGAAATTCGGTTTTCTGGACATGCACCACAATTCGCCGCCAGAACTCTGAGACCTCGAGAACATTGGCTTTGTCCACACTACAGACGCGGTTCTGCCGCCCCCTTGCCGCCTGAAACGCCCAACGCGCCGCCCGTTCGACTTCAGCAGTGGTGTAACGAATCGTGTTAAAACCGCCACCTTCTTCTAAACCACGCGGCTCACCAAAATACGCCCCGCCCAAGAGTTCACGCAGAATCAGAATATCCACACCACCTGCAATTTCTGGTTTTAAGGGCGAAAGATGCTCCAAACCCGCATACACCTTGCTTGGACGAAGATTGGCATAGACACCAAGAGCTTTACGCAGCTTAAGAAGCCCTGATTCTGGGCGGAGTTCTCGAGCCACATTATCGGTGCTGCCGGGCAGACCACCCACCGAACCCATCAGCACTGCATCCGAATTTAGCGCTGCCTCGAGAACTTCATCTCCCAAGGGTTTACCGTATTTTTCTGTACCCGCCAAGCCAAAGGCAAATTCGGAATACTCGAGGTCGGGCGCGAGTTTGTTAAGCACTTGCAAAGCGCACGAGATTACTTCTGGACCAACACCATCACCGGGAAGAACAACAACTTTTGGCATAATAATAACCCTTTCTACTGCATTAGATTTGATTTAACGACTTGAATGTAATTGTATTCGTTATCAGAATGATGAAAAGACATTACCCCTAATTGGCGAATTGCTTGTTTTTTGTGCGGTATAAATTCTCGAAATGGTTTTTTTGTTCGCCAGCCTTGATAAAAATCTACTGTTTCAAGTTCCACTTGGTTGTTCTTTGTAATAAAAAGAGCCAAATTCTTCAAATCTATTGATTCAATAACAAATTGAGTATCTGATAGATTTATATTCCAAATCTTTTTTAGGGTTTTATTGGTTGCTTCAAGTCCAAATACATTTTTATTATCCATACTGATTAAAATTCGATTTGATTGTCTTAAAACATCTGTAAATTCCGTACCGCTCAGAAAATCAATGTCTTGAAAGCTAGGATTCATTTTTTTTAATAAATCAAAGTTGGCATAACTGAAACTTCTACCATGCCGAACAATAATGCCCAGTTCATTCTCAAGCGCACTAACAACAAAAAAATCATTGGCTGTATCAAATTGAATTTGATTGACAAGCACAAAACTATTCACTTGGAAAACCCATAAACCAAGCGCATACCCAGATTTAGGATAATTTACATCTTGAGGGTTTCTTTTAATAAAAATATATCTATTATCATCTGAAATTGAGATTCTTGAAATACTATGCTTTAAGTCCAAATTGAATAGTAACTTCCCATTGATGTTATAAGATTGAAAAACACCTTGTACGCTAACCAAATAAAATGTTTCGTTAGCGTACCGAAAATAAACTTTATTATCCCTCGTGTTTTCTATAGAATCACCTTTAGGGTTAATCCATTTTTCAATTGATAGTGTTATTTTTTTCTGTATATCTTCAAAGCGAAAATAAGATTCACAAGAATTTTTTGAACAAAAACTTTCTTTAACGATTAAATACCTTAAATCATTTGAAAACCAAAAATCATCAATAGAAACATCGAGATTCCCTACTTTCTTTGGGTACTTTAGAATAAGTTTATTCTCATATCCAGTGTATTTTAGTTGTTGAGAATTTTCAAAAAAGAGTGTTTTACTGTCATGATATTGCCTTATACTCGAGAAAAGGGGTAAAGCAATACTTATAGCTGCAATTGGCGAATTTATTGTTTGTGCTGTTTGCCGATTACTATTTAGGCTGGAAATTATTATCCAAACAACTGCAATTAAATAAACTACCCCACCAAAAATCAGCCAACCAAAAAATTCTTGAATTCTCGAACTCTTGATTGGAGATAATGGAACAACGACTAGCTGAGTAATTGGAGTAAGACGAAAATCCAATAACAAATTTAAAACTATTCTGGCATTACTAAAGCGCAAGTCCATTCGTAACTCGAGCGCCTTCTCGAGAACATCCCCCAATTCCCTCGAGACTTTCTGCACTGCCAACATGCTTGGCTCAATGCTTGCACCGTTGGCTCGGTCAAGCGCACTTGGCACTCGAGAACCCGTCATCGCTTCACAAAACGTTGCCGCTAAAGCATATAAATCCGTGGCTGGGCTAAGGGTGACTTCCGAACCAAACTGCTCGAGTGGAGCGTATTCGGGCGTGGCAATTCGGCTACTGACTTTGGTACGTTGACCTGTTTTGAACTCGGTGAGGCTACCAAAATCTATTAACTCAATCCGAGTTGGGGCGTACATAATGTTGCTTGGTTTAATATCGCGGTGCAAAAATCCGTGGCTGTGCAGTTCTTCTAGTACCTCGAGAATGGTCAGTAATGCTTGTTTAGCTTGATTTTCTGATAATAATTGCCCATTTTGAATTCGACGCTCGAGCGTTTCGCCTTGTAGCAATTCCATTGCTAAGTACGCGGTATTGTTTTCTTCCCAGTACGCAAAGAGTTTGGTGGCACTTGGATGCTTAAGTTTTTGCAGCATTTGCGCTTCGCGGTTTGTACGGGCTATTGCTGCCAGCATCTCAGATTGGTTTATGGGAATGACTTGTTTGTTATAACCCCGGGTTGCCAGTCCTTCTGGAAAAAGTTCTTTAATGGCTAAATGTTTTTGATGCTCAAAATGCCATCCTTCGTAAACAATGCCAAAGCCACCTCGTCCTAGAACACCGTGAACCTCGAGAGTATTGCCAAAAAGCAGTGTGCCAATTGGTAGCATATCAGAACCAAGGCTCGAGCCACAGGTAAGGCATTGGGTGACTTGGTTTGTGTTTTCGGTTTGGCAATAAGGACAAGTCAGCATGGTTTTCTTTACGAGATAGATGGACTCTAGGTTTCAGAGTCGTTCTTAGTTTACACCTTCTCGAGTTTAGGTGTTTTTTTTGCGCCGAACCTAAGTTACTGCCTTAAGAAATTCAGGGCAACTTTTGCCAGTAATGCCGCCCCAAGCGGTAAAACATCCTCATGGCAGCGTACTTTTGGATGATGTAGTCCGTATTGTTCAAACCCCTCGACTTTTGAACCAATCATCGCATAAGCACTGGGAATACGTTGTGAAACATAGGCAAAATCTTCTACCCCGAGACTTGGGGGGATTTCTTCTATTGCCATACCTTCTGCTCGAGCCGTTGCTTTAAGTAAATCGTTCATCTGTTGGTCGTTAATCGTGCTAGGCAGTATCGGTGTGGCACTAAACTCGAGACTTGCACCGTGGGCTTGGGCAATTCCAGTGGCGAGTTGCTCGAGACGGGCTTGTAAATTTTGAATCGTACTAAGGCGCATGGTGCGGATTGTGCCACGCAGAATAAGTTCATCAGCAACAATATTTTCGGCTGTGCCACCGTGCATAATGCCAAAACTAACGGCGGCGGCATCGAGTGGCGCAACGTTGCGGCTGACCAAGGTTTGGGCTTGTAGCACAATACTCGAGCCAATCACGATGGCATCTATGCCCCGTTCTGGTTCTGCGCCAGCGTGAGCCGAACGCCCACGCACGACAATCCGAAAATCTAGGCAGCAACCCATAATTTCAGCGTCACAAAAACCAATTGTTCCCACACCAATACTCGGTTCGTTGTGCAGTGCCACGGCTGCGTCTACGCCATCGTACACACCAGCCTCGAGCATTCGCTCTGCCCCAGATTTCTTGTCTGGGTCTGCGCCACAACTTTCCTCGGCGGGTTGGAAGACAAAACGCACCGTGCCGTTAAATTGGCTACTGGCTAAAATTCTGGCTGCGCCAATCAGCATGGTTGTGTGGGCATCATGTCCGCAAGCGTGCATTTTGCCAGCCTCGAGACTCGAGAATTCTAGGTCTGTTTGCTCGAGTAACGGCAAAGCATCCATGTCGGCACGTAAAGCAATGGTTTTACCTGAGCCGCGTACCAAATCAGCAATCACGCCCGTGACGGCAATTCCTGTTTGTGGGCTTAAACCTAAGCTCTCGAGTTCTCGAGTCACCACGCTGGCAGTGCGGTGTTCTTGGTAACAAAGCTCTGGGTGTTGGTGCAAATCTTGGTAAATACTGCTTAAGGAATTCATGCGTCCAGTCTACAATGCTCGCGCCTATTCCCCTGCTCGTGCTATCGTTTGGCATGGTCAATATAGATTTATCCGATAAAATCGCTTTAATCGCTGGTGTGCAGAACGAATACAGCCTTGGTTGGGCGGCTGCCAAGAAATTACTGGCGGCTGGTTGCAAGTGCATTTTTTCGTTCCAAGGCGAACGCAACATCCCCGCGCTCGAGAAACTAACTGCGCCTTTTGGTGAACAGGTTTTAATGCTCGAGGTTTGTGATGTGATGTACGACGAGCAAATAGATTCGATGTTTGAAAAAATCAAAGCCAAATTCGGGCGGATAGATTATTTAATGCACGCCATTGCCTTTACACCCCGCGAAACCCAAGAAAATCCATTTGTGCAAACTTCGCGTGAGGGCTGGAAAATCGCCTTGGATGTGAGTGCCTACAGCTTACTTGCCCTTGCCCAACGCGCCGCGCCAATCATGCCAGCTGGCTCGAGTATTGTGGCGCTAACCTATTATGCCTCGGAAAAAGTCGTTCCCAAATACAACGTCATGGGTGTCGCCAAAGCCGCTTTAGAAGCCACCAGTCGTTACCTTGCCTATGACCTTGGCAGTGCTGGGATTCGTGTCAATTGCGTTAGCCCGGGTCCAATGCGAACCGTGGCTGCCAAAAGTATTCCCGGTTTTACACAGATGCTCGAGAAAGCCGCAAAAGTCAGTGCCTTGGGCAAGAATGCCACTTTTGATGATGTTGGCAACATGTGCCTATTTTTGTTCAGTCCAATGTCTGGTGCGACCACGGGCGAAACGATTTACGTGGATGGTGGGTACAGCGTTATGGGTATGAGCTTTGAAGGCTAAAACCAAGTTAATAATTAACTTCAAATTCTATTTTTTGACCATCAACATATGCTACTCGAGTTGGTTGTTGTTCAGTCTTTAACCGAGCGACAATCACTTGGCGTTTTGCTTCTCGAGGTGATTCTCCGCCTTTGACCAATAAAGCTATCATTTCTTCAACTGAATACCGCAAATCGGCAGGGTCAATGTAGGCAATCGCTGAGTTTTGCGTTTCAACTTTTTGATTTAATACCTGAGTCATTTTAACCACCCTTGTGTAAAGAACAGCTTTTCGATTTCCGATTTCAATAAAAATAGCTTCAAAATCCTGCTCTTCCCACTGCGAAGTGTACAACACTTGACGATACGAAGAATTAGAAGCCGAAGCAATCCGCAGTAAGGATTCTTGATTTCCGCTTACCAACCCTAAATACTGGGCGTAACTTCGTGCCAACAATTCTCGCCATAAAAGATAATAATTTACATCACGTTGCGAAATTGGCTTTTCTTGTTTTCCAATAAATGTCTCTAAAACAACACTTTTTTTGCCTTGTAAACCCTTAAGCCATTGATAAGCCAGACTATTCATAACAGCTTTACGCCAAGCCGCAAAGTTTGAATGATGACCACTGGGATGCTTGCCCAACTCTATAAATCCATAATCTTCAATGCCATGTCCGAGTTCATGAAACGTTTCAAAAACACCCGCACTTTGATTCTCGTTGTAGAACAAATAAGCTCGAGTTGAGGTAGCGGTAAATCCTGCTGACCACGGATCATCTGGAGTATCAGGGGCTTCGGAAACACGAATTTCTTGCCAAAAACCATCACCATGAACTCGGTCAATCGCAGCTAAAGCCTGTTGCAATGGCTCATGATACCAAGCATTCCTATCCCAATTATTTAATTGGTTACTCAAGGGTATCCCG
This sequence comes from Deinococcales bacterium, assembly GCA_043777915.1. Taxonomy (GTDB): domain Bacteria; phylum Deinococcota; class Deinococci; order Deinococcales; family JAAFIG01; genus JAAFIG01. The sequence goes on along the minus strand of JAYWHB010000335.1, from coordinate 2,237 downwards.
CTAGGTTGAAATAGCGATTTTTTTGGAAATGGAATAACAGCACCAATCATGGTTGCTTACACCATCAGGTTGCTCGAGTGAACCGAGTGTAATTGCAGGGGCATAAAATCGGCTTGTTTAACAATACTTGTCACTTGACCAAATAATTGGTGCGGTGTGGCATGGTCAATTACGGCTTTGTAAATCCCCGGGACTGGCGCTTGGGCAAAAGGCAAGAAAATCGCATGGTTGCCTTCGGTATGACCTTCGGAAAAACTTGGTTCAAAGGCTTGCCCTCGAATCAGGCATTCGACTTCTTTGCCAATTAAACTCGAGTATTTAAGCTGCGACCAGTGTTTTTGACGCTCCACCAGCCGACCGATACGCTCAGATTTGACTTCTTTTGGTAAGTCCTTAAAATGCTTATAGCTCGGTGTGCCTGGGCGAGCGCTGTAAATGTACATAAAAGCCGCGTCGTACTGAACGGCATCGTACAAAGAAATTGTCTCGAGAAAATCAGATTCGGTTTCGTTGGGGAAGCCGACAATAAAATCGGTGGTGATGTACAAATTCGGAATCAAAGACCGCATTTTTTGTATTCGCTCGAGATACCATTCACGGGTGTACTCACGCCCCATTGCCTTCAGAACTTTATTTGAACCGCTCTGGACAGGTAAATGGATGTATTTACAGACATTCGGGGTTTCGGCAATGGCTTTGATAATGTTGTCCGAAAAATCCATTGGATGACTGGTGGTAAATTTAATCCGTGGGATACCACTTTGACCCACCCGACGTAGTAAATCCCCAAAATCTGGATAGCCTTTTTGGTCTTTGCCATACGAATTGACATTCTGCCCTAAAAGCGTCACCTCGAGCGCCCCAGCCACCACCAAAGACTCGAGTTCACGCAAGATTAAATCTGGGTGTCTCGAGACTTGCGGACCCCTTGTTTCTGGCACAATGCAGTAAGTACAGTGATGGTCACAGCCGCGTTGAATCGTCAGGTGCGCCGAGAGTTTATGTTGTGGGGCGGGTGGCACAAAATCGTGAATGTCATCCTTAAACGCCATGCTCCAAAAACGCTGGTTGCTTTCTAGAGCTGCACCAATGTCTAAGAGCGCACCGGGTCCTAAGAGAATATCCACCTCGAATTTTTTGGCAATTTCTTGTCCTTCCTCGAGTTGCGCCAAACAACCCATCATCCCAATCACTAAACCGCGTTCGCGTTTGACTCGGCGCAGATTGCCAAGCACCGCCCTAACTTTATCTACGGGTTTACCGCGCACAGCACAGGTGTTGACCAAGACAAAATCGGCTTCGTCTACGGCTTTAACCAGTTCGACACCGAGCGCCACAAGTTGAGATTCAACAACATGTGTGTCGTATTCGTTCATCTGACAACCATAAGTGATGATATGGCATTTTGTAGGAATAAAAATCACCTTCTTCTATTGCAGTTCGAGCCTGATGGTCTCGTCTCGAGCAACCCGAACCAGCAGATTACACGTCAAAGCCATTTCTGCCAAGGACTCGAGGGTAAACAGGTTTTATAAACTTTTTTAATTCCGCATTCGTAAACGCCGTTCGGCTTCGATGGCTTTTTGTAATTCAGAGCATTGCCGTGCCAAAACAATTTGCTGCTCGAGTGGGGCTTTGGGGATTTGGGATTTTAGCCCCGCCAACTCGAGACGCAGGCTTTCTTCGCGGTTACGGCTAGAAATTTCGGTTGCCGCAAATTCTACGCGGTCAGATGCCATTTCACCCGGAATAAACGAGTGATTGGTGGTGCGGTTGGGGACAAATAAACCCTCGAGTAAAATATTGGCTTCGGGGCGACCTCTAAAATGCTCTAAAATTTGTTCGGTGCTGGTGGCAGTGCGAGCCACACTAATTACTTCGGCAACCAACGGGCTTTCAAAGGCGGCTTCACCATCGAGTTTAGCAATTAAAGCTGGGTTTTGAATCAAGAATTTGGCTAGTTTTAACTCATCCCCCGAGTTGCCCCTTGCCATACCACGCATCTGCACATCATCTAAACGCGGCGTGAGTTGCTTTGGGCGGTTTTGATTGAGGTACGTCTCGAGCATTTTCTGGTCGAGCATTAAACGGTCTATCACAAGGCGTTGTAGCTCGAGCGCTACAGGGTCAAAAACATGTTGTGGGCGAAGTCGCGGCAGCAGCATTTGCAAAATGTTGCGCTTGCCATCCAAGGTGTTCGGGCTGTATTTTTCGATAGCCGCATTTAACCTAAATTC
>JAYWHB010000334.1:0-3759 GCA_043777915.1 Deinococcales bacterium | reverse complement strand
GTTTACAAGCCTTGGTACGCGGTGATGGACTGAGCATCAACACTTTCTTAGCCGATGCCCCAACTGCCAATACGCGCTTCCGTAAACAAGCCGACTCGACTGATACCTACTTCCTGCCACAGGGCATCAACCCAGATACCGAACGTGTCCAGCTTGCCACTTACCGTTTACCCAACAATGTGGTGCTGATTGGCGACCAAGACCCATGCCGCAACCTCACTGTCAACAAGACCGAATTGCGCCGCAGCAACCTGACACGCGGCACGGACTACACCATCCGTTACGATGTTGGCATCCTCAGCCTGAAACAAGGTGTACCAAGTACCGATGCCAACGGCAACATCAACTGTATCGAAGTGGATTTTGCGACTGGTGTGGTCTCGAGGGATTTACGCGCTGGTGTGCAAGCCAGTGTTGGCAATGATGGCTTTAACTTTAATGCCACTGCCTTGCAATACCGCAACGGACAATTTGGCGGCAACTCGAGCATCCTCTTTGGGGCTGGGCTTGGCTTACGCGGCGGCGGCTTTGAACTTGGCGTAGAAGCAGCCCTGAGTGGTGTCTTTGGCGCACAAAGTCTAGGTCTGGCTGCCAATGCTGCCTATACCTCGGGCAGTTTCCAAGCTCGAGTCGCGCTCCAAGACCGTCAACCTGGATTCCTTGACCCAATCAGCTTTACCGACCGTTCTGGACGCAGCTTAACGGCTGGACTGGTACTCGGCGATAGCTTCGCCTTTGAAGCCAACCTTGACCACAATCAGAACTACACCACAGGCACGGGTAGCACTGGTGTCGGCGCACAAATTCGCAATGACTTTGGCGGCGGCTTCACGGCTGGACTTGGTATCGCTTACCTGTACAGCTTCCCAACCGACCGCAATCAACTCTGGGCAACCGCTAGTGCCAACATCCCACTAGGATTTTTGAAACTTGGCTTGCTCCAACAAGTCCCAGTCATCGGTGATGCCACCACGTACGGCAGCACCACGGTATCGCTCGAGTTCCCAATCACCACCAGCTTTAGTGTCTTGCTGCGTGACAAACTGACCTACGAGTGGAACGGAGTCAAACAACAAATCAGCTTTGGGGTTCAAGGCGCGTTTTCTAACGGCGAACTGCTCCGCAACCTCTTTGGTAACGAACAAATCGTGCCAAATGCCTTTGGACAAACCAATGTCTTTGCGACTTACGACCTCGATACCGTCAACGGCGACGCTGGACGCGCTCGAGTCGGACTTGCCACCAGCATCCCACTTTCGGATACCTTTAGCTTGCAACTCGGGGCAGATGTTAATTTCACCCCAACTGCCAATGAAGCTCGAGCCGGCTTAACCTTTGGCGCACTTTACAGCGACCCAAGCACCAAAGCCAATATCCGCGCCCAATACAGCTTTATGCCAACAGGTGTAAAACAGGTTTACACCGCCGGCTTAATCGCCCAACTCAGCACCGAATTTGTGATTAGCCCACAAATCGAATATGCCACTGACCCAAGCCTATGGAGTCAACCTGGCACAACGATTATAGATGGCGGCACATTCAGCATTGCTTTTGCTTACCGTGGTAATAACTGGAGCATCATCAGCAACAACACCGCGAAATTTGGACTCTACCGAGGCAGTGGTGCTGGTGCAACAGACCTGCTCGAGGGCGAATTCCAATTTGGCTACCAAGCCAGCGAAACACTCTTCGCCCGCAGCGCCATTGCCTACCGCCTACCATTCCAAGCAGGGGCATTCACGATTCAACTTAGCAGTGGATTCACCTACTTTGTCAGTGATAGCCTTGCTTTGGGCGCACAAGGCGCAATCAACTTCCAACCAAGCACAGGCACACTTGGTGGAGCATTCGGACTCGAGGGCAGCTTACGCCTCGTGGATAACTTGCTCTTTACGGTTGGTTACAACTTTGTTGGCATCAATAATGCCATCGGCAATACCTTCCGTCCGGGCTTGTACTTTAGGCTCGATTGGAAACTTGACGAACGCACTTTTGGTTGGCGATAAGCCTTAAACTGCAACAAGAACCCCCTGTCTCGAGACAGGGGGTTCTTAATTCAGGTGGCACAAACGTATCAACTCGAGAAATGGGAATACAAAACAAAAACCTATTGCTCGAGAATGTGATTGTCCATCAACGTCATCCAACCCTCACCCAACTCGCCTAGGCTCGTTACCCTCATCCCGCCAAACAGCGCGGGAGAGGGTTGTTCGGTTCGTATTGTTGTTTTGGTTTTTGGGACATAAAAAACAATACGACATTACCCCAAGACCCCCTCTTGCGGCGGGGGGAGTGCGTGGGAGTTGACTTGAAGGCTTTATCGCGTCTCGAGCAGGGTGACTTCAAGAGCAGCATGAAGGGCTTGCCCAAGGTCTCGTTTTAAGTCCTCGCTATCCTCGAGTCCAACCGTAAGTCGAATCATTTCTGGGTGAACCCCAGCCGCTTTTTTGGCAGGTTCTTGTAAGCGTCCATGCGTGGTTGTCCACGGGTGAGCCGCAAGGGTTCGGGTATCACCTAAGTTAGCGGCTAAGCGCACCAATTGCAGACTTTTTAGGAACGCAGAAGCACCAGCCAAGCCACCCTTCACGCCAAATGCCAAGACACAAGGCTGCCCTTTTAAGTATTTTTTGGCGGCTGTAAAATGTGGATGATTTGGGCGACTGGTGTGCGAAACCCATGCTACAGCTTCGTGCATCTCGAGCCATGCGGCTAGTTCTGAAGTGGTGTTCGATTCACGCTCTAATCGTAAAGCTACGGTCTCGAGTCCTTGCCCAATCTGCCAAGCGCTGTGTGGGGCTAAGGTCATGCCCATTTGGTGCAAACCCAAGTACCGCGCCCGAACCAAGAAACCCTTATCGCCATACCGTTCATTCAGGCTTTGACCAGTCGCATCTGGCTCGAGGAAGGCTGCACTGTTGGGGATAAAACCAATTCGGGATAGCACCGCCCCACCCATGGCTGAACCGTGACCACTTGCCCATTTGGTCAGGCTGTGGGTGACTAAATCTGCGCCGAGTTCCAGAGGGCGGCACAATGCACCAACTGCACCCCATGTGTTATCCACAATTAAAGCGATGTTTTTGGCTCGAGCCAAGGACACCAGCGCTTCAAAATCTGGGACATCCAAAGCTGGATTGCCAATTGTTTCGACCAGAATGGCTTTGGTGTTGTCTTGAATGGCGGCTTCAAAAGCACTTGGATTATTTTCGACGAGGCTACTGCGAATTCCAAAATTGGGCAGGACGTTGTTTAGTAAGCCAAGGCTGCCACCAAACAGGGTGTTACTTGCCACCATATGGTCGCCAACTCGAGCCAGTGCAATCAAAGCCAGCAAAGTTGCGCTTTGTCCAGTGGCAGTCACGACTGCACCCTTTGCGCCTTCTAAAGCCGTTAAACGGGTCTCGAGGGCTTGCAAAGTAGGATTCTGAATACGGGCATACTGCAAGCCTTCCTCGCGCCCTTGAAAAACATCCGCCATTTCCTCGAGTGTCTCAAACTGGAAGGCTGCCACGGCATGAATTGGTGTGCCGATGCTTACGCCATGTCCACGCGGAATGCCTTCTTGGACGGCTAATGTTGCAAAATCAAAATCGTTTGTCATAAGAACCCCTTCAAATATGTTTAAGTTTGTCAAAGTAAATTTATAGCGTTGAACCAGCCTACGAATAGGGAGTTCAACGCTATTGCATTCGAGCGCTTAGGGTCGGCAGTTCAGTGCCTCGGAAGCAGTATAAAAACACAGGTTAGTGTGCCATTTGG
>JAYWHB010000333.1:0-10587 GCA_043777915.1 Deinococcales bacterium | reverse complement strand
TTGTTTGGATGACTGGTGGCACAAAATATGTCTATGTTCAACTGATGTATCTGCCTATTTTGCTGGTTGGCTTGTTATTTGAAATTCGTTTTGCAGCCCTTTTTTCGGTCTTTGCGGGGTTTTTGGTCGGACCGTTTATGCCTTTAGAAGTGGCTACCAATACAAACCAGCCTGTCGAGGCTTGGTTATTGCGCTGCTTATTTTTTGTGATCAATGGCGTAACGGCTGGAGCAGTGGCAAGTTTACTGCATTACCGAATTGGTTTACTCGAGAAGGTCAAACTTGAGATTGCCCTGACTTACGGACGAACCTTACGTGCCTTGGTGGTGCTGATTGCCGAACGTGACGATGAAACGGCTGACCATTCAGAACGGGTTGCCTACAATTCCGTCAAACTGGGCGAAGCGATCAATTTAAGACCAAAGCGACTTGAAGTCTTGTACTGGGCTGCCTTACTGCACGATTTAGGAAAAATTGGAATTGCCGAGTCAATCCTCAATAAACCTGCGGCTTTGAGCGCCGAAGAACGGCTGGAAATGCAGCGCCATGTCGAAATTGGCTACCGTGTAATTGTTCATGCCAGTTCAGACTTTATGCCTATTGCCCAAGTGGTGGCAGCCCATCATGAACGAATGAATGGAACGGGGTACCCCAATCGTTTAGTGGGCGATGCAATTCTTATCGAGGCACGCATCCTAACGATTATTGATGTTTTTGAAGCGCTAACTTCAAGAAGACCGTATCACGAAGCTGTGGATACCCAGACTGCCTTAAAAATGATTGAAGCAGATAAAGAAACCCATTTGATACCCACTTGGTTGGGTTATTTGCTGATTTACTGATAAAGGGAGAATTGATTACCAGCCAAGAATCTAATTTACTTGAGCGAATCAAAGACCGTTATCACGGGGATGGTTTGTTTCTCGAGAAACTAAAAGCCTAAAAATCCGGTCCAATTTTCTAAATCCGTGATACCCTTTACTGATGTGGAAACCGCTTTGTTTTTTATTGCTGACCAGCCTCAGTTTTGTCTATGCACAGAACCTTGCTTGGTCTCCAGTTTTAGGAATCGGGCAAAGTTGGAGTCTCAGTATTGCCAATCTAGCTGAGTTTCAATTAAAACTTTCCGCCAAAAGCCAACGTGGTTTTTTTGGGCAAGCCACCAGCAACAACAAAACCATCAATGCTGAAATTTATTACCGACAAAAAGAAGATACCTTAGAAGTAACCCTATCGCCAATTCCAGGAACGTATGCCTGTACTTTTACCAGTGCCAAAAGCGTCAATGGGTTAAGTTTTGTTGGAACATCATATTTCTTAGCGCCAAATGCGGCGGCGTACCAAAATCTGCAACGTTCATGTGTGCTGTCGTACAACGACCCAAATTTGCGAGGTGCGCCCGTCCCAGCCGTTGGCGGTGCGCCCGTCCCAGCCGTTGGTGGTGCGCCCGTCCCAGCCGTTGGTGGTGCGCCCGTTCCAGCACTTGGTGGAGTCCCCATTTCGGCGGAAAATCTGACTCGAGTGATTCGTTCTTCTGCGCCAGTTTCTGGTTCTGTCCCCAATAAACTGGGCGGACTTCCCTGGCAACCTGTGTTTAATTTAGGGCAAACGTGGGATGTGACTTTTGACCAACTTGGTACTTGGGCAGTTAATCTGGTGGCTAGAGAACAAAACATTCCTTATGGTTTTGCAGTGGGTACAGATACCCGAGTAGGGCTTGGGTTATACGCAACTCGAGAACAAACAGGGATTGACACAGATTTAGCAATTTTTGCGGTGGCTAGTCAAAAAGAGTATTACTACTGTATTTTGTTGCCAAATGGTACTCGAGCTAACAACACATGGCAGGGCATTGGAGCGATTCAAATTGTGGGACAGCAAGATTTAACTGCCACAGGCAAAGGCTGCCAAATTAGCTTACGTCCGGCAGTCATGCTTGGGGCTGATTTATTTATTTTGCTTCGTTGATCGTGTCAATCATGAATCTTGAGTGATCGTGTCAATCATGGCTTGGTGAAGGTGTTTATTGCTGGCAACAATTTTCTTGTCGTTATAGGCATAAGTTTGTCCATTAAAATTACTGACCAGACCACCCGCTTCTTCAATCAGTAAAATCCCAGCCGCACAATCCCACGCTTGAAGTTTATACTCAAAAAAACCATCAATTCGTCCACATGCCACATAACACAAATCAAGTGCTGCTGCCCCGGGGCGACGAATCGGTAAACCCAGCGTCAAAAAGCGCTTAAAGACCTCGAGTGCCAGCAAAGCCGTGCTTGGGTCATAGGGAAAACCCGTGGCTAACATCGCCCGTCCACTTAAAGTCTTTTGGCTCGAGACCCCTATTTTTTTTCCATTCAAAAAAGCCCCGCCGTCCTTTAACGCGCTAAACATTTCATTCCTGATGGGGTCATAAACCACGCCAACCGCTCGAATACCAGCAATCTCGAGGGCGATAGAAACACAATAAAATGGGAATCCATGGGCATAATTGACTGTGCCATCTAAGGGGTCAACAATCCAGACATATTGACTGCTGCCGACATTACCGCCTTCTTCGCCAAGAATTTGGTGGCTTGGGTAGGCATTTAGGATAATCCTGCGAATCGTTTCTTCGCATTTGGCATCCACGATGGTAACAAGGTCTGAATCCACGCTTTTAGAACTGATTTCAAGCTCGAGTCCAACGTGGTCGCGTTGAATCTGTCCAGCAGCTTTGGCGGCGATAATAGCAATTTCTAGGTAAGCACTTAAGTCCATGGACTGATTCTAACCTGTGGTTTCGGGATGAAATTCTGACTTGACTTTCAAACAGGACTTGTGTTTTTATTTAATCCGACTTAATCAGTTGGATTTATCGGATTAAATTTCAAAAGGTGGAACATATGCTTAAAAGAACCTTCGGACTCCTCCTCTTCTCGAGCCTGATGCTGGTAAGCGCCCAAACGGGCAGCCTCAACATCAAACATGAAACTGGCACATATACTGCTTCCCAAGCCGCCAAGCGGGTAGTGGTTCTCGAGTACAGTTTCTTAGATAGCCTAATTGCTGTAGGTGTACCGCCCATCGGTGCAGCCATTGGCACACAAGCTGGCGACAGAGGCGCACCGCCGTACTTGCGCCCGCTTTTAACAGGTATCACCGAAGTCGGTTCTCGAGCCGCACCAAATTTAGAAGTGATGCTGCGTCTAAAACCCGATGTGATAGTGGCAGATGCTTTTGTTCATAAAACGCTGGAAGCCAACCTCAAAGCCATTGCTCCCGTGATTATGTTGAACTCGAGACGCGGCAGTTACGACGACTTACAAAGCCAAAGCCTTGAGTTGGGTAAACTGGTCGGTAAAGAATCTATCGCCAAACGTTTACTCGAGGAACAAGCGCGTTTAATTCAAAAAGCCAAAGCCTTTAGCAATCCCAAAGCCCCAAGTTTTGTGGCAGCCGTGGCAACCCCAACCAGTTTAACGCTGCACAGCACCGAGTCTTTTATTGGCAGTTTGCTCGAGAAACTCGGGCGTAAAAATGCGGTCAAACCCCAAGGCACAGCCACCCAATATGAGGTTTCGCTCGAAGGTTTGGTGTCCCTAAATCCGGCGACCTTGGCACTATTTACAGGCAGCGACGAAAAACCAATCACCGAAGAATGGGCAAAGAATCCGCTTTGGCAGCGCCTAGAAGCCGTCAAGCGCAACCGCGTTTTTGTCTTTGACCGCGACCTCTGGACTCGTTCACGCGGACCGATTGCCCTCAAAAAAATCGTTGCCGAAGCCATTAACTCTGGGTTGTTAGCCGATAAGAAGTAAAGGAATTTATGAAAAAAATCTTAGCAACAGTTATTATCTCGAGTCTGTTTATCTCGAGCCTCGCCCAAACCTCTTTCCCAATTAGCCTTAAGCACGATGCTGGCGAAACGATTATCTCGAGCCAACCCAAACGCATTCTTGCCCTGCACCCAACCAGTTTAGAGATTTTACTTTCGCTTGGCGTTACCCCTATTGGCATGGGCGGTTACGGTTTAATGACCGAGGAATTGCTGGGAAAAACGGCGGTGAGTGTACCAAACTTTGATGATTTACTGCCCGTTAAACCCGTTCATGTTGGAAGTGACCCTTCACTCGAGGTCATGACCGCCCTAAAACCCGATTTGATTTTGTCAATTACTTTTGCGGCTCAAAATATTTTTCCACAATTTTCTCGAGTTGCTCCGACTTTGGTTTACAATTATGGTGGGGCTGGAGGCTGGGAAAAAGCCTTGCGTGACATGGCAAAATTACTTGGCAAAGAAGCCCAAGCTGAAACTATTATCCGCAACCTCGAGACCAAAGCCCGTACCAACCGCAACCGACTCGCACCAACCTTAGCCAATGGCAACAAAATTGCGGTTTTTGCTTTGCGTGGACCTCAACTCCTCAGTACAGGCTTGGGCTTTGCACCCTCAAGACTGCTGAACCAACTGGGTTTTAAGAATGTTGCGCCAGCCAATGCCCCAGTTTTTGCACCCATCTCGAGCGAAGGGCTACTGACCATCAAAGCCGACCGTGTGATGCTGATGAATTACGGCGCACCAAAAGAAGTTTTAGGGAATACCGTTTCGCTTCTGAAACGTGGCAACTTCAAAAGCGTTCACAGCATTGATATTTTAACCGCCAGTCGCTCTGGGCTAGGACCACTTTCCGAAGCCCAATTATTAGATGCCTACACCAAAAGCATCCTTGGAAAGTAAGCATGAACCAAGTTTCTGAATCCATGCGGCTCGAGGTGATTGAACACCTTAATCAAACGCACCGCCAAGACTTAACCCAATTGGCACAGGCTTTTGGCAATACAGATTGGGCAACGAACGCCGAAATTACCGATTTTAACTTTGTGGACGTGAGCCTCAACGCCCTACACGGCTCGAGAAGCCAAGCCTGTCAGATTGCCTTTGCCACAAGCGCCCAAGCCGAATCTGAAATCGAAGAACTGTTCCTAAATTTGGTGGATGCAGCTCGAGAAAAACTGGGAATTATTCCAGAAGAAAAAATAACCACTGATGTGATTGGCTCTGCTTCCCACACCTTGCCATTCTCGAGCCAGACTATTTTTGCTGCCTTGTGCAATGTGCGGCACTACCCAAATTGGTTGCCGCCAATTGGCGCGGTTATTAGTACCAGCCATGAAAGGCTGCAACTCGGCTCGAGTTTTACCGCCCAAGTGCGCGGACAAGATAACCAAATGCAGCTAGAAATTCTCGAATACCAAGAAAATACTTTGTTGTACTGGTGCGAAAACGCGGGTCATGCTCACGCGATTCGCTTTTCTCTCGAGGCTCGAGGACAAGAAACAGTTATCACAGTTAGCGTCAGTAATCGTGTACCCATCCCCAAATCAGAGCTTTTAGAAAACCAAGAAAAATTAAGCAAAATCAGTTTGATTATTGCCCAGAAATTAGAAACGTTTGTGGCAAAAGGAGTGTTATGAACAGGATTTTGATGGTTGTTATGCTTTTAGGTCTAACTGTACTAGGAATCTCGAGCCAAGCCCAAAATACGGCTTGTACAGGTAAAATCTATAAGCATCCACTGGGCGAAAGCTGCATTGTTGGTACACCCAAACGGATTGTTGCACTCGAGTGGAAATACGGCGAAGACTTGTTGGCGCTTGGGGTACAACCGCTCGGTGTAGCCGACATCAAAGGCTATCACAATTGGGTCAATATCACCCCGAAATTTGACGCTGGTGTGGTGGATGTTGGTACGCGCCAAAACCCAAACCTCGAGTTGCTCACGACCTTAAAACCCGATTTAATCATTGCTCCAAGTTCTCGGGTGGCACAGACGTATGGGCGTTTAGCCCAAATTGCCCCAACCATCACTTTTAATGCCTACCCGCAAGATGGTTCAAGTCATATTGCCGAAATGGTCAGCACTTTTCGCACCATCGCCAGCATCACTGGGCGCTCGAGTATCGGCGAAGCGGTTCTTACCCGCATGAATGCCCAATTTAACCAAGCTCGAGCCAGACTGGTCAATCAAAAACTAGCAGGCACAACCTTTGTTTTGACCCAAGCCTTCACCAGTCAAAACGTTGGCACGATGCGGCTGTTTACTCGCAACAGTATGGTTTCTGAAATTCTCGAGCGCATGGGGCTTAAAAATGCTTGGGCAGATAAACCACAACAATTTGGCTTTAGCACCATTGGACTCGAAGGCTTGACCCAATTAAAGACCGACCACTTTTTTTATATTGTCCAAGACTCGGACAATATCTTTGCGGCGGCTGGACTTGGGGCGCTTTGGCAGAGCTTAGATTTTGTCAAGAATAACCGAGCTTACAAAATGGCGGGCAACACTTGGACATTTGGTGGACCGCTTAGCGCTCAGGTGTTGATTGATGGTGTGCTAAAAGCACTTGAAAGGAAAAAATGAAAAAATTATTATTTGTCGCTGGATTAGCACTACTTGCCGTCTCGAGCGTCGCCCAAACCCAGTACCCTTTAAGTGTTAAACACGACCTTGGCGAGACCAGCATTAGCACCCAACCCAAGCGAATTATTGTCTACTCCGAAGAAGTTGCCGAAATTGCTCATGTGCTGGGGGTCAAACCTGTGGGCTATATCTCGAGGCGACCGGCTGGGGCAAGCCTAGGCGCTCCGATTAACGACCTGAATTCGAGTATTGCTAAAACCCTGCGTGGCGCAACTTGGCTTGGTTTGGTCAATACCCCTTCGCTCGAGACGATGCTGACATTGCGTCCAGATTTAATTCTGGCATTCACGGGCGAAGGTGCATATTTACGCGGCGATGGCTACAAGAATTTTAGTGTCATTGCACCGACATTGGCGTACAGCTTTGATGTGGCTAAAAACATCTCTTGGGCAGATACGCTCCAAGATGTCGGGCGGGTTCTAAATCTCGAGACACGGGCAAATAATTACTTTCGTTCCTACAATTCTAAACTCGAGTTGCTGAAAGCCTCTTTTGAACCAATCGTCAAGCGCAGTCCAAAAGTCACGATGCTGTTTATGCCCAACGCCAATGTCACGGCGCTCTTAGGAGCAAAACACCCGTTTAGTCTGGTCATGACCAAACTTGGATTTACGCTGTCCTTGCCAGCCGGCGCAAGCATTGCCAACGGCTCGAGCGCCCCAATCAGTGCCGAAGGTCTGACCAAAATAGACGCGGACATCGTAATTGCCCTGCGTTTACAAAACCCTGATGGCACACTGACTCGAGTTCCCAACGAAGATGTGTTGGCAAAGCTCAAAACCAAGTACATTCCGTACAGCCTGCCGCCGCTCGAGCCAAGCAGTGGACCTGTGACCGATTTGGTGCGTGCCGAAACCATTTTTAGGGCGCTGCGATGAGAAGTTATCCCAAAAGGTGACAGTTCATCCAGTACATCTTAAAGCCACAAAGAATAATCTGACTTGACTCCACAAATTTACCCACCATGCCGTAAAACACGTTTCATTTCAGCTTTTACAACCTGCCAATCGGTATGGTGGCATAAACCACCATACACAAAAACCAAGTCAAAACTTGAATCGGCAAAGGGCAATCGCTCGGCTTCGCCTTGAACCAATTGTACCTGTCTATCTTCGAGTACCAGACGCGCAATTTCAAGCATATTAAACGAAAAATCTAAGCCAACCAAGTTTGTATTTTGGGGCAACGAAGCAAGGTTATAACCAGTGCCACAACCAATCTCGAGAATATCATCGCCAGCTTTTATCGGTAAGTTTTGCAGAAAATCACTTCGCCAATCGCGGTTGGTTAGCAGCAATTGCAATAATTCTATTGGGGTATTTAGAAAATCAGATGCTGGGGCAATAAAATCGTAATAGAATTGTGCAGAACGATTTTTTGGTAATACACTAGCTCTTGGGGCTAAACATGGAATATCGTTTTTAACACGAACACGGGTGCGGGTCTGTTGTCCAAATAAAAAATCTCTAACCCAAGTTTGTTTTACCGAGCAAAACTCTCGTTGAAAGGCTTCACCAGTCATCGGGCTACGCAAACGGGCAAGGGTGGCGTTGTTCATCGTTTAATCAGCCGCCAGTGCTTGTGGGTTATCTTGTTCCAAGGTCAATCTGGTTTTGCGAGCCATGCGTGGTAGGTACGGCTTATAAACCTCGAGTTCGTATTTGATGCCAATCAAAGCCTGCCGGTACAAGGTACGGGCGAGCAGTGGCATTGGTTCGCGCCAAAAGGTCAGAATTGCCTTTGGTTGTTGCTGCTTTTGTGGCAATAACCAGTGCTGTCCCACAGCCAGCCCTGGAACTTGCAATCGAAACTCGAGGCGGTCTGACCATAGGTGGTGCAGGGTCAGCGTGGCTTTTTCATGGACTGGTGGCAGATGATCAGTCATGCGGTAAACCTCGAGTTTTGTCGTCGCAGCGAATGCTTCTGGTGGCAACGAGAGCGCTGACTTTTGCTTGGCGGTGCGAAGGCACTGAGGTGTGACCCAGCACTCGAGCAATAAATGGTCTTGCCCCTGCATGGTTGGGGTATACAATTTGCGGTAGACACAACCGCGTGGTAGGACACTCAGGCTTTGGTACAACTGTTTTTTGAAATCCAAAGCCCAAGCGGGAACAACTCCGAACCTTTCAAGCGAAATAATCATCTCATTCCTCTTCTAAGTTTTCGACAGTGCCGCTATAACTCAGGCTGGCGGCAATGCTTAGGGCGCTTTGCTCGAGTTTGCTATTGGATTCACCTTGTACAATCAGGGATGCTGTCACAAAAATACCAGGACGCAGTTCGTTCGCCAAATAAAAGCCGTTCATTTTGCCACTGAGTTCAATTCCAGCAAAAATGCGGTTACCAATCCGCATCGGTGAGGCTGGTTTGGCTTGGGTATCAATACTTTTTAAGTACGCAGTTGCTTCGGGACTACTGAGCATTATCATAAAGACCTTTTCGATTGCTTCTGGTGTGGCGGTGTTGGCTGCTATGCCAAAAGATTTGGTCGAGGCAACCTGCATACTGACTGCAAAATCATCGGCTTCAAAGGCAGCCAAATCTTCTTTTGCACCTTTTGCCAAGGCATCGCTCGAGTTGGCAACCACAAAACTCACATCATTGACCTGAGCCACTGCCCAGCCTGCTGGCACACGCAATCTAATTTTGCCATCGGTGCTTTGGATGTACATTAAAGTGGCTTGGGCTACTGCCGAAAAAATCAAGACCAAAACCAATCCGAACCATAATTTCTGTTTCATCTCTTTCCTCCTTGGGGTCCTGTTTTGGCTTTAACCAAAACGGGTATAAGACTTGGTTGTTGTGTTTGGCGGATGCGCTGCAAAATGGCTTGCCAAATCCGAATTTCACGACGAAGATTCCAATTGTTCATAAAGTCCTCCTGCTATGTTTCCAGTACCAAGCCTGACAGTATTGTGGGGTTTTGGCGGTCAAGGTTATCCATAAAAACAACCCTTGTTCTGCCATCATGTCCATGAATTTTTTCGATATTTTCTAAGCTGTCGTGCAGAACCAAACTCTCTAATCCTCGAGCCTGCCACATCAGTACAGCCCTGCCATTGGAAAAAACGCAACCCTCAGCCACGATTCCTATTCCAGAAATACCTGTCAGGTCTTGGTCGCGTTGTAACGTAAATAAACGATGTGGCATGAATAGGTGTCTCCTTGTCACTTTTGCGTCAATATCCAGCTATCCTCAACTGAGGTAAAGCAGTCTTTTAGATGCTTCAAACGGTTTAAGCGGTTGTTAAATGTTTACCCTTCCAAAAATCACTATCAAGCGCCACTTCATAATGCTCGAGTAAGGCAGCACTGTATTCTGGGTTTGTGGCTCGAGCGCCAAGTTCACCCAGTCCAAGGGCAGCTTCGGCAATCATTACAATCTGGTCGGGTTTGAAAGTCGTGGCGCGTAGAATCGCAAGGTGTTCTGGCGACTCTACCCAAGTACGGTGCTGGGCTTGGTTATCCCAAAAAGTAATCAGGATATACGGGTGCTGGTCAAAGTAAGGGCGTAAAAGGAGGCTGCGTTTGAATCCTGCTGCATTTTCGACTGCACCGCGCCGATCACGAAAGAGCATTTCAAAACGGTCAAGATTTTCTTCAGGAACATAGTAACGATTCATCGTGATGAACATAGTCACCTCCTCATCAAAAGTGTTTTTGAGCCTGCTATGCAAAATTATTTTCTTAGTAAAAACCACAAAGCAGTGCCAACCTAAGCAATACCAACAATAGCCAATTCATTGCGATAATCCTGTCGTGACGGTATCGGCAAAATGGGTCAGTAATTTGAGGTAGGTTGGTACGGCAGGTGAGAGCGAATCAACATATAAGACCCCACCAAATTTTGCCCCTGCCTCTTTAGCCACTTGTTTCATCCCGTCGTTTTCGACCGTGCTTTCACAAAAAACAGTTGGAATTTTGTTTTTGCGAACCACATCAATCACTTTTTGGATTTGGCGCGGTGTGCCTTGTTCACCAGAATTGACCGCCCAGAGGTAGTATTCTTGCAAGCCGTAATCCCTTGCTGCATAAGAAAATGCGCCCTCGCAGGTGACTAAGGCTCTGGCATTTTGTGGCAGTCGCCCTAGTTTTTCACGCAGGGTTTTATCGAGGTCGCTCA
>JAYWHB010000332.1:0-3765 GCA_043777915.1 Deinococcales bacterium | reverse complement strand
GCGCAGCCGACCAAATTCTGCGTGACCTAGAATGGTTGGGCTTAGATTGGGATGAAGGCTGGGATATTGGCGGCAATTTTGCACCGTATATTCAATCTGAGCGCACAGCCCTATACGCCCAATACGCGGCTTATCTCGAGACCTACCCATGTTCTTGCAGCCGCAAAGACATCCAAAATGTGGTTAGTGCGCCCCACAACACCGAACCACGTTACCTTGGCACATGCCGCACCCGAACAACCCATGCCCAAGTTACTGCCCTGCGCTACCAAGTACCAGATATGGAAATCACATTTACCGATGGTCTTTGTGGCACAATTTTTGAAAATGTGCAAAATACGATAGGTGACTTTGTAATCCGTCGCAACGATGGCGCTTGGGCATATCAATTGGCTTGTGTGGTGGACGACCTTGAAATGCAAATTACTGATGTCTTGCGTGGCAAAGATTTACTGAGCAGTACCACTCGGCAAATCATGCTTTACCATGCTTTTAAGGCTACACCACCACGTTTTTATCATGTGCCACTGCTAACCGATTTCCAAGGGCAACGTTTAGCCAAACGCGACCATGCCCTGAGCTTAAAAAGCCTACAGGAATCTGGCATAACCCCAACAGCCCTGACTCGAGACCTAGCGCAAAGCCTCGGTTGGAGAATCAAAACACCATGCCACCCCAAAGATTTACTCGAGACTTTCAGCCAATGGATTGTGGCTCAACCATGAGAGGTATCATCAGGATAAGCCAGACTTTGCAAGTATGCCAACAAAGCCGCTTTTTCGGTATTGTCGGGTTTAGGACTTACTTCATCTTCTTGAACATCGTCTAAATCCAATTCGATAATTGCTGCGGCAACCATTGGCGGTGGGGCAAGCATGGTTGGGGCAAAATTCGTTTCAACTTTCACCACAGGTGGCTGAACAGCGACAACTTTAGGCACTGGCTGATGCGAGGCATAAAAAGCACTCTCTTCGATGGTACTTGCACTCGGACGGGTTAATTCTTCCACAGGTAAACGGGTTAATTGGGCATCAGTTGGCACAAATAATGCTCTGAACGCCCAGCGCATTGAACCTTTGGCTGCCAATTCAAGTGGGGTCAAGGAAACCACATACATCAAAAGCTCATTGACCACCAAGCGCATGGTCACGCCCTTGGCATGACGTTTTGCATCCGACTCGAGAATCTCAAATTCACCTCGAGCCACCCATAAACGCCCTGTCCCGACCAAATCAGCTACTTCGTTGGGGGGTTTGCGCCGCCGCGCCGAATCTCCGACCCGCACTTCCCCTTTGGATTTGCGTCTATCTCGGTGCGCCCCAATAATCCAACCCGCCGTCACCGAAATGCGATTCTCGCCAGAAACTATCGCTGCCCCTTCTAAGCGCATACTGCACCCACCTCAAAAGGCAGTGCTTGAAAAACCGCTCCCATTACAAACATGATGTCAGTCTACCTCTTTCAGCCCCACAAATGTAAGTTGTTCTGGCGTGGCAAAGCCTTGAATCCAAGAATCTGCCTCGACCTCGAGTTGCGAAAAAACCATCCGTGAGTGGGCAATCGTTAAACTAGGCACATCAATTGGCGCTCCTTTTGCTCCAAAACCAAAACCCTTAGATAACCTTGCGCCATTGGTCGCCACGGCAACACTGGCAAGCACCGCCAATTCAACTGCCTCTAAACCAGTTGCCACGCCAAAGACGTGAAAATTTTCAATCCGAGCCGCCGATTTATCCACATTCTCGAGCCGCCAAAATGCACCAGTTTTAGTGCGGTGCGGCACAACCAAGGTTTTACCTGCCTCGAGCAACAAACCGCGAAGTGGCAAAAGCGCAGCCTCCATCCCGACCAGCACCACCTTGGCGGAAATTAAAAAAGGATGTTTTAACAACTGCTTGGCGGCGGCTCGAGCGCCCTTAAAATTGGGATTATGACCATGCGGCGGCAAAGGAAAAGCGGCTGCATTGTGCTGTACCAAATCTGACCAAATGCGTTCACGCAACTGACCAACTTTTAACGGCTCAGTCATCGAGTTGGACGGACAAATTCCACCACCACAGGCACATCCTTACCTGCACCAACCCGAATCTCGAGTGAACCTGTAGCCCTGTCAATAAAACAAACCTTGATAACGTTATCGCACAAAAAAACTTCGGAGCTTAGCTTAATTGGGTACACCCCTGCTTTGGTACCACTTGGCACACGAATCGCCGCCATCACTGGCTCGAGGCTAGACAAATACTCATCGGGCAATTCCTTGTACGGCAAACCTTTTTCTAGCAGCAATTCAACAGGTTTTTTAGACCAAGGGGTCTCGAGCAAAAGCGTACTCGAGCCAGCCCGATTAAAAAGCAGTTCTGAACCAAACTTAAATTCAAAACGCAGCTTGGCATCCGCACCAGCCGCCGCAAAAAAGACCCCAGATTTAAGCGTCGTACTGCTCGGAGCAGCCAAGGCAAAACCAAGCAGCACCATTAAAGCCAATAAACATTTCATGTCCCTGAGATTACAAGGCAAGCCCTTAAAATAGATGAGGGAAAATAAAAGCCGTACCCCTGACAAACAGACAAATAATCGCCTAAAAACAAAAGAATCATATTTTTCGTGCCACACCAATCAAATACGGACTCGAGTCGGTCAGTCGTGTTCCATCAAAATCCCCACTCCACTCGAGCCGAAAGCCTTGTAGCCAGCGCTCGAGTTCAAAGCGGCTGTAGTAGCGTTGGGTCAGCGTCAGAATTTGACGGTGCAATGTTTTATCTGGTTTTGTGGTATCTGCGTAATATGTGGTGGTGCAGATTTGCATCGTTTTATCAATTTGTTGCTGCAAAAAAACATCAAGTCTCGAGCCGTCTGGTAATTCAAAAGTTTCGCCTTCATGTCGCATCACACCTTCTAAACCAAAACGCGGTTGGTAAAGGTCAAAAGCAAAAACCCCGCCATCCTCGAGATGATTCTTTACACACCTCAGCGCTGCATCTTGGTCTGGCAAAGTATAGAGGTGCATTAGCATATTAAACGGAGCGATAATCAGCCCAAACGTTTGCTCGAGTCGAAAATTCTTTGCGTCGCCTTCTATGAAATTGATGCTGACGTTTTCCCTTACCGCATAACTTCGGGCTTTTTCGAGCATTTTTTCGCTCGGCTCGAGGGCTGTCATTTCAAAACCACGCCGCGCTAAAGGAACACTGACCCGCCCATTGCCAGCCCCTAGCTCGAGAATTTGGGTTGTGCCAAGTCGTTCGGCAAGTCGGGAATAAAAGGCAATGTCATCGCGGTAATTGGCGTATTGCAATTCGTATAAATCGGCGAGAGAGTCGTAATTCATGATGCAACTCTCCCCTGCTCGAGTCGAATAATCTGGTCGGCTTTTTCGATGGTGCTAAGTCGGTGGGCAATCACAATCAGGGTTTTTTTGCCATACAGTGCTTCTAAGGTGCTTTTGATATGGCTTTCGGAAACCGAATCAAGACTCGAGGTTGGCTCATCAAAAATAATCACTTCGGTATTGCACAGTAAAGCCCTAGCGATTGCCAAACGCTGCTGTTGCCCACCAGATAAACCCGCTCCGTTTTCGCCAAGGATCATCTCGAGGTCTGAAATTTCGGTGTTAAGTCCAGCTTGCTCGAGCGCCAGCCAGATTTCAGAATCGGTGGAATCATTTCCTAGACACAAGTTCTCGCGGATTGTCCCGATAAATAAACTTGGGCTTTGTGGCACAAAACTGTAAGCGCTGCGCCAAGCGGCTCGAGTAAAATTCTGAGC